>NZ_VIUJ01000016.1:76428-170240 GCF_007993905.1 Pseudomonas sp. SJZ077 | reverse complement strand
CACGCCGTGGATCTGAAACACGTTCTTGGCCAAGTCGACCCCAATGCGCATAAGCTTCATGTGTGGACTCCTTCTCACGGTTGACTGCGGTTCGTACCTTCAGTCTGGCACTCAAGATGCCGAGGTGAGGAGGAGTCCATCCCATTGCTTTGGGTTGTGGATTTCGCTCAGTCGCGACGGGCAGAAAATGACTGTGGATTCAACCCGTCGATGCAACACCCTGCTGGCTCAATATTGAATGTTTTTGCATCGACGTGGTTGAAATGCACACATTAGCGCAAGGTTTATTTATTCAATTCGTTGAGGTGCGACAGTTTTACATCCCCGTAGAGAACTCAGGTGGGTGTTTGATTGCAGTTCGTATCGTGCGTAAGGCGTCATCGTATTGACAAAGTAAATGCAAAGCCCAGTCGATACGTGTGCGGATGCGAATATCATTTTCGTCTGAGGGAATTTCGCTATTCATCATCGATTCAACATTTCTTATGATGAGTTGTTCAGGCAAATACATGATCCGGCTGTTTTTGTAGCTCGAAGCACGCAATTCTGCAATTGGATAGGCTCCCCCGAGCCCAGCCGAAACCCCCACCAGGAGCGCTGGCTTGTGTCCAAGTTCACCGAGTCCTGCGTACAAAAAGAAATTTTTCAGCGCCGGGCAAGCCATGCCATTCCACTCCGGGCTGATCACAATCAGTGCGGTAGCTTTTTTAAGGATGGTTTGCTGGACATTCCAGATTCCATCAATGTCTTCTTCTGGCCACAGCGGTAGCCGACTGGAAGCCAAGTTCAGCAGTTCGCCTGAATCACAAAGATCAAGTTGCTCTAATCGGTCGCGCAAATATTCTGCGACTTTGAGTGATTGGCTGTTTGATCTATTCGATCCAGACAGCAGAACGATATGACGGCTCATTGCGCCACCTTCTGTTTAGCCTTGTGTGCTTTGGGGGCGACACGGCGTGAACGCACGATGGGCCAGAACAACTCTTCTTTCCAGCTGATCGGTGACAAGTGTTCGATACCGTATAAGGGCGGACGCCGGCGGGTAATTTTGGCCGTACCGAACAGGATGTCCCAGAAGAACAACAGGTTGCCGAAGTTGCCCTTGTAATGCGTGACACCATCCTCGGCAGTCAAGCCGTGATGGGCTGAATGAGTGGAGGGGGTGGAAATCGTTCGCTCCAGAACCCAGACAATAGGACGCAACACACGGATGCCATACAGTTTGTCATCCCACGCAACGCTGCTGTGCGCTGCGAAGATGACGATCATCTTCAGGATCAGATAAACATAGTAAATATGCGCAAGCCCTAGATAGATCAGTATGCCGGACAGCCAGATGCCGGGCATCAGCATGTAGTAGAAGCTGTTGTTTCGATAAACGATGCGGACACTCATGTAGGGCGCGGAGTGATGAGCGCGGTGCAGCGCATAAAGTACCGGGACCCGATGTGTCAGTCGATGCCACCAGTATTGAGTCATGTCATCCAGTACTAGAAACAACACGAACCCTGCGACCCAAGGAATGGTGGCCAGGGCGCCTTTCATTTCCGGAACAGCCAGGCTCAGGATTTTTCCACTGAGCCACATGACACTGGGGAACGTGATTGCAACCAGGATCCCGGAGCCTATGACTTCGATCAGTACGTCACGCTTCCCGCTCGACGGGTGTCGGAGCGAAGAACACGCGAGTTCCAGCAAGATGAAGGCAAGGAATATCCCGGCCACTATTACGGAAGGATTGTTGGCGAGCATTATTGTATTCATGGCACTCTCGATTAAGGCCCTTGCGGGCAATGCCATTTCATTAGAAGCCAACGAGTAAGCCGTCCCTATGCGCGAAACGGACAAAATTGAGCGAGAACAGGTCAATCGTTCCCCCCAGCGCTTTCACCGCGGCAAACTGGGCCAGGTGCTGGAGCGTTTCCTGGATAGCCAGGCCTTGAGAGAAAACAGGGATTACAGCCTGATCGAGCTGGATCAGCTTTGGCGCGAGGCGGCGCGCATCGATCCGGCGATCGGGTTGAAACTGTTCACGCTATTCACGCCTCAGGACTGGCACGTCCTGGCCTATCTGTGCTTGTACAGCCCCGACGTTTTATCATCCATGAAGCTTTGGGCCCGGTACGCGCGGCTTGCGGCGGACACAGACACGGTGAGACTGCTCAATGATGAAAACGGCGTCGGCATCGAGCTGTGCGTCGATGCGCCCAGTGAGCTGGCGCGCTATGTCATTGAGCACTACGGCGCAATGTCCATCGCGCAGTTGCGGCGTGGAACAGGGCAGCAGGTGCAGCCGGTCCTGGCAAGATTTACTCACTCTCGTCCGTCGTATTACAAGCAATACACCCAATGGTTTGGGGGCCGTGTCGAGTTTGACTGTCCGATTAACTGCTTCTATTTCGGTGCTCGAAGCTTGAGCCTGCCGATGCAGACACGTCATCACGGGATGCTTGAGTTATTGACCCAGGAACTGGATCGACGGATCGCCGTGCATCGGAATTTCAGCGGTTGGTCAGCCAAGGTTGCTGAAGGAGCGCGACGATCTCTAGCGAGAGGTGAAACTCCCAATCTGGACAATCTGGCGAAGGCGCTGCACCAGACGCCAAGGACCTTACGGAGACGACTGGAAGAGGAAGGTACAACCTTCAGGCAATTGCTCGATCAGATTCGCGCAGAATTGGAACTGCATCTTGAATTGCAAGGAGAGTCATTAACGGAGATTGCAGCTCAACTAGGCTACAGCGATTTGACGGCGTATCTCCACGCCCGAAGTCGATGGCGTGACAGGAAGTAATGTGGCGGGCCCGAACTTTTCGGAACGACAGCGTTACCTCACAAATCACCTCATCCCACGCCAGCAATTTCCTTTGAAAAAAGGGGACGGATTTATTTTTAACAGCGCTTCAGGCACCTGGATCACAAATAAATCAGCCCCCTTTTACACATGGCTGCCGGTGCGACAGGGAGCAATGGGCTCTTTGAGATAGGCATATGGATCATGCCCCTTCATGTGGGCTTAGATATCCAGACAAATTTTGCCGAAATGCTGGTTGGTTTCCTGATACTTGAACGCTTCGACAATCTCGCTCAAAGGGAAATGACGATCAATAATCGGGCGCATGCCATTAGCATTGATGGCTCGGATCATGTCTTGCTGCTGGCTGCGGCTACCCACCAATACACCCTGCAGACGCACTTGCTTGATCAGTGCCGGTACAAAATTCATTGCACCGCTTACGCCACTCAATATCCCGATGACGGAAATGTGACCAGCAACCCGAATTGCAATCATCGACTGCTCAAGCGTCGCAGGGCCGCCGACTTCGATGATGTGGTCAACACCACGGCCACCCGTTAGAGCGCGTGCAGTTTCGCCCCAGTTAAGGTCTTTGCGGTAATTGATGACATGATCAGCGCCTAGAGCTTTCAGACGTTCAAGTTTTTCGTCGCTTGAAGAGGTAGCAATGACGGTAGCACCGGCCATTTTAGCGAACTGCAGGGCGAAAATTGAAACGCCACCAGTGCCTTGGACGAGCACGGTGTCGCCCGGCTTGAGTGAGTCATCGGCCATCAGGGCGCGCCATGCAGTAAGGCCAGCGGTGGTAAGCGTCGACGCTTCAGCATGGCTGTAGCCAGTAGGCGCGAGGGTAAACGATGTGGCTTTGGCCGTCACTTGCTCACGAGCGTAGCCGTCAATGCCATCGCCTGGCACGCTGACAAAGCCTTCAACCAGTGGCACACCGTCGATCCACTCCGGGAAGAAGGTGCTGACGACCGAGTCACCCACCTTGAATTCAGTGACATCAGGGCCGACAGCAATGACTTCACCTGCACCATCGGCCATGGGGATGCGTTTTTCGCTAGGGCCCCACATACCGCTGACCACCGCGAAGTCGTGGTAATTGAGCGAGTTGGCGTGAAGTCGTACGGTGATTTCGCCAAGCGCTGCGGCTTGGACTTCGCTGCTGCCAACCACAACGTTTTCATAGCCGCCACCGGGTTGGACGAAGATCGTTTTGCTGCTCATAGGGAATTCCTTATGTTTTCTAATTACGCGAAATAACGAAATGAAAGTTTAAAAATTACAATTCGATGATCAACTTGGCCGCAAAGTCGTCAATCGCCTGCTCGTTGCGCCGGTAGTAAGTCCACTTTCCGATGCGGGTGGTTAGCACGAAGCCTGCGCGCTGCAGGATAGCTAAGTGTGCTGACGCGGTAGAAGGTGAAAGCCCTGCCTTGTGCTGCAAATGGGTTACGCACACCCCTATCGCAGGATCTCCATGATCCTGAGGTGGGAAATTATTAAGTGGGTCTTTGAGCCACTCCATCATTTGCATGCGAGTGTCATTGGCCAGGGCTTTGAGCTGTTCGAGTATCATGGTCGGCAATGCTACGCTTTTTTACGAAATGTTCAATAAATAATCTATTAGCCTTGGCAAAGGTTTGAAATCAAAAACACTCATCCAGCTGAATCGCCCCTACTTTTGTCGATGTACTGAATGACTGCTTGAACTGTTCCGCTCTGGTAGACATCCCCCGTCTATGTTTGAACGTTCGGCCGATTGCTGTCCTTCGTACCAGGCAGAAAATCGGCCAGAAGCAGTATGGGCGGATAGCCAATAGGCACAGCCTACCGCTTCACTCCTCGCCGCCTCCATACAACCCCAACCGCCGATCCCGATGCAAATCATTACGCGCACTAATCCGCTTATTCCGCGCCTCAGCGAGGTTAAGTGTCGCCAACAAAATCTGCTCTCCCCCCTGCTCCGCCGGCCCCGCCAACGGATAACCATCAGCATCGACAATCACTGAACCTTGCACCCATCCAACCCCGCGTTCATGCCCATGCCGATCACACGCGGCAATAAACATCCGGTTCACCGACGCATTGGCCTGAACCCGCACCACCTCGGCCGGGCGCTCGGTTGGGGGCCTCGGTCCATCGGGCCAATTGACGGGAGCGCAGAGCAATTCTGCACCCGCCAGCGCCGGCAGTCGCACCCATTCCGGAAACTCCAGGTCGTAGCAAATCAGCATGCCGATCCGTCCATGGACCGTTTCGACCACCGGCGGCGCTTCGTTGCCGGGGCTGAAGATTTCGCTTTCCGCGTCCCACAGGTGTGCCTTGCGATACACGGCGCGCAGGCCTTGGGGGTCGATCATCGCCGCGCTGTTGGCCAGTGCATCGCCTTGCAGTCGTTCGCAGAATCCGCCCACTACAACGACGTTCAATTCTTTCGCCAACGCCGTCCACAGACGCAGAGTTGGTCCGTCGGTTGTTTCGGACAGGGACAACGCTTCGTCGCGGTCAGCAAACAGGTAGCCGCTCTGCACCAGTTCGGGCAGCACCACCACTTGGGCGCCTTGCAACGCCGCCGAGCGAATCGCTCGTTCTGTCAGTGTCCGGTTGTAAGCGAGGTCGCCTATTTTCGGTGCCACTTGGCAGCAGGCGACCACGGTATTTTTCACGCTGTTCAACGTCCCTCCTCCACTGACTGATGAGCCATGGCAACAATGTCGCTCTCGGTGATCGAGTCGATGATTCGGCGTTCGTATTCAAGGTCGATCGAACGGCTGAGCAGGTAATACGCCAGGCCCGAAACCACCAGGCCGACCAGCCAGGCGATGTCCACCCCTTCGAGCATGCGCGCCAGCGGCCCGACGAACACTTCTTTGCCGGCGGCGGCATCGAAGATGTAGAAGAACGGCACCATCGCGGCAAATCCGATCAGGTACGAAACGATCCCTCGGAATTGCCAGGCGCCGTAGATGCCCTTCGGTGTGAAGAAATGCGGGATCGCGTAGCGGCCTTTGCGCACGAAGAAGTAGTCGACCAGATTGACCGCGGTCCAGGGCACGAGGAAGTACAACAGCAGCACGAGGAAGGTGTTCAACAGCGCGATGCCATCGCCCTTGATCGACAGCACGCAGGTCAACAGGATGAGGCTGATCGCGGAGATCGACATGACCCGGGCGCGAGGGGTTGGCGTGATTTTTTTGATCGAGTCGACGCCGGTCAATAACGTCAGCATCGCGCTGTAGGTGT
This sequence comes from Pseudomonas sp. SJZ077, assembly GCF_007993905.1. Taxonomy (NCBI): domain Bacteria; kingdom Pseudomonadati; phylum Pseudomonadota; class Gammaproteobacteria; order Pseudomonadales; family Pseudomonadaceae; genus Pseudomonas; species Pseudomonas sp. SJZ077. The sequence continues at coordinate 164,194 of NZ_VIUJ01000016.1, read as the reverse complement.
TGAGCGCGATGATCGGCAGGAAGCCTGCCACGGAGACGATGACCAACACGTTGCCCAGGCCCGGGATCATCGACGATCCGACCTGGTTAAGCGCCACCAGCGCATCCGCCGCTTTCAACTGCTGCGCGAGCCAGGCGCCGAGGCCGATCATCCAGCTCCCCGACAACGATGCGCCGATGAACACGGCGGCGATCAGTTTTGGCCGGCTGGTGTTTTTCGGCAGGTAACGGGAATAGTCGGAGACATAGGGCGCGTAGGAAATGTTGTAGCTCGCGCCGATGGCAAACAGCGTGGCGAACGCAACCCAGCTGAAGCCCAGGTCGGTCGCCGGGGCGACGCCTTCCTGGCCTGCACCGAACATCAGGGCGATGGTGACTAGCGCATACAGCGGCAAGGTCGCCAGCAGTGCCCATTTGAAGGCTTTGTGCATCAGGTCGTGGCCGTAGATCGACAGCAGCGCGCCGATCAGCACCACGATGATGGCGACAATGGTCGGGTCGATGCCGAAGACGTGTTCAAGGCCGTTCATGATCAGCGAGATGTTCACCACGTTGAAGCCGACGAACACAAACATCGTCGCCATCAAGGCCAGGATCACTCCGCGATACCCGAACTGGGCACGGGACTGGATCATTTGCGGGAGGCCCATTTCGGGACCTTGCGAGCCGTGAAAAGCCATGAAGATGGTGCCGAACATGATCCCGAGCGCACCGGCCAGCATCGTCCACAGCGCCGACAAGCCAAGGCTTGGGCCGACAAAACCGATGGAGATGGTGAAGAAGTGGAAGTTGCCTAAAAACCAGAAAGGGCCCTGGCTGCTGAGCTTGGCGTGACGTTCGTTTTCCGGAATGTAATCGATCGAGTGGCCTTCGATGGCCAACCCGCCACTCGCCTCGAGGGCGTGCGCAGAATGAGGAGACCCTGACATACGATTGTTCCTATGCAGTTGATTGTTGTTTTTATGGGCAAAGCGCCGGTTTCATTGCAATGTAGGGCCTGGGTCAGGGCTATAAAATATCGCAGGCACACTGTTTACATAGATCCGCGTCTATGTGAATGAACGTTGAGGGACACCCATGCTGGGCACTGTATCGGAACTGGATCTGCGTTTGATCCGGGTCTTTTTGACCGTCGTTGAAGCGGGCGGCATCTCGGCCGCGCAAACTGCGCTCAACACCACTCAACCGACCATCAGTGCGCAATTGGCGACGCTGGAAGCGCGGGTGGGATTTCGACTGTGCGAGCGCGGTCGCGGCGGATTTTCGGTGACGCCCAAGGGTGGTCAGTTTGTCGAAGCGGCCCGCCGATTGCTGGCGGCAGCCGAAGGTTTCCGGGTTGAGGTCCAGCACATCAATCGCAAAGTGTCGGGCAACATCAATATCGGTTTGCTCGGTCAGATCGATCCTGTTGCCAACAAGAAAATCGCCCTGGCCATCGCGCGTTTAAGGGCTCGTCATGAAGGCCTGTATTTCCACTTCACGGAACTGTCTTCGTCGCTGCTGGAAGAGAAAATCATCAATAGCCATATCGATCTGGCGATCGGTTACTTCTGGCACCGCTTGCCCAACATCGATTACTTCCCCTTGTTCCAGGAAACCCAGATCGCCTACTGCGCCCCGGCTCACCCGCTATTTGAGCACGTGGGGGATCTGACCCGGGATGACGTCCGCGATTACGACTGGGTATGGCCCAGTCACCCCTTGCCGGAAATGCCTGCACCCACCTCGATCGAACGCCTGACCGTGCTCACCGACAGCATGGACGGCGCGGCACTGCTCATTCTGTCAGGCCAGCATTTGGGCTTTTTGCCGCAGCACTATGCGGCGAAGCATGAACAGCTGGGGCAGTTGCATCCGCTGAATCCCGAGCTGCTGCGTTATGAGGTGGGGTTTCATGCGGCGGTTCGGCATTCGGCGCGGCAGCGGGATCTGGTGAGTGCGTTCCTGAATGAGCTAATCGATATTTTCAGTTCTTAATCGCTATCTCGCTGGCCGGGATGACGTCGATCCGTGCCACGGGCCCCGTCAAGTGCGCCAGCTCCGCGTTGTGCTGGGTGATGATGTCTTCGGCGGCGAGGTTGCCGTTGTCGACGGTGGAATGCGCGTCGGCGGCGAGCACCACGTCATAGCCCAGCTTCAGGGCCTGGCGGACGGTGGCGTTGACGCAATAGTCGGTTTGCAGCCCGCAGATGATCAGGCGGTCGGAGCCAAAATCTTGCAGTAGGGCTTGTAAGTGGGTCTGGTAGAACGAGTCTCGGTTGGTTTTTCGCACCCGAAGGTCTTGCGGTGAAGTCTTCAGGCTTTCGGCCAGTTGCCAGCCTTCAGAACCATGTTGCAGCTGGTCGCCCTTTTCTTCGTGCTGGATGAGGATGACCGGAATTCCTGCCTCCCTGGCCTTGGCACTCAGGCCGTTTATATTCTCGATGACGCGTTTGATCTCAAAACATTCGTACTCGCCAGTGCACAAGGCGTGCTGGACGTCGATGATCAGCAATGCAGTGGTCATGGGCTCAGGCCTTAAAGTAGTCCTTCAGATTAAGGGGTACGCCACCTGCTCCCTGGGGCCGAGCGAAGAGTGCGTACCGTCGATAATGCCGTAAAACACCTACGATGGAATAGCTTGAAATCGCTGCCTGTCCGCGAATTTATCCAGTCGGACACAGCCCGCCCCAACACCGCTAAGCTGAATTGAAAATTCATTAAACCACATCAACTATTACGGTATTACTTTATCTATTGTAACGAACAACATTAAACTCTTCCAAAGCACAATAAGTGTGGTCATACCCGAGCCATTGCTTTAGGGTGAATCTTCGATATCGAGAAGTTTCGCCAGGGACTGCGACCTGTTTAATGACAGGACTGCGGCTTTGCCGCTGGCTCTTAATGGATTTCAGCCAGTGACGTGTAAGTAATACCTGACCGTTCTATTTGAACGCCATGGGTACTTACAATCCTGATCCCCGCTGATGCCGTTATATTCATTGAGCACATATGATATGAGTGACAACAAAGTCCTTGTCTTGCGCACTTGCGCCAACGACATGTCGGACCATGCCGGCCAAGTCTGGCCGGACGCCGGCCTGGTGGTGTGCAAACACTGGAAGCCCAGCAAGAAACTCGAGAACGGCCTGGTCGGCTTATTGTGGGGAGAAGGTTCCTCTACTCAACTGAGTTTGCGAGCCGATGCCAAATGGGTTGTGTGCGAAGTTCATATTGATCAGATTATAAAACTTGATGAAGACGGCATGATCAAGTTCCCGGAGGCGGAAGTTGTTCACACGGGCACTCAAGACAGTTCGATCAATTACATTGCAGCGCACATTGAACACTATCAATCAGCAAACATCCCTTTAATCGACACCCCACTTGAATCACCAAATAAAACCTCCAGTCGCGAATTCGAAAGTCGGCGAGCACAGGGTTACAGTCCTTCCGGCATCGGCGCTAAAACCGACGCCTCGCAGACTTTCGAAACTGCTGTGTACGGCAGTACGCTCACGGGTGGGCATCAAAGTTATCTGCTGGCGGGTTACGGCAGTACGGAAACAGCCGGCGGTCAGAGCTCATTGATTGCCGGTTACGGCAGCACCCTGACCGCCGCCGACAGCAGCTCATTGACCGCCGGGTATGGCAGTACGGAAATGGCTGGCGATGACAGCTCGCTGATCGCCGGGTACGGCAGCACCCAGATCGCCGGGCAGAAAAGCACACTGACCGCCGATTACGGCAGCAGCCAGACCGCCCAGGACGGCAGCACCCTCACCGCCGGTTACGGCAGTACCGAAACGGCGGGAAGCGACAGCTCGCTGACCGCAGGCTATGGCAGCACTCAAACCGCCCAAGAGGGCAGCGCCCTCACCGCCGGCTACGGCAGCACCGAAACAGCCGGATCGGATAGCGCCTTGATTGCCGGTTACGGCAGCACGCAAACGGCGGGACAGGACAGTACGTTGACCGCGGGTTACGGCACCACCCAAACCGCCCAAGACAGCAGCGCCCTCACCGCTGGCTATGGCAGCACCGGCACAGCGGGGCCGGAAAGCTCCTTGATCGCCGGTTACGGCAGCACCCAAACAGCCGGCCACGAAAGCACCCTGACCGCCGGGTATGGCAGCACCCAAACCGCCCAGGAAAGCAGTTCCCTGACGGCAGGCTATGGCAGCACCGGAACCGCCGGGTACGCCAGTTCCCTGATCGCCGGTTATGGCACGACCCAGACCGCAGGCTATGAAAGCAGTCTGACGGCGGGTTACGGCAGCACCCTCACCGCTCAGGAAAGCAGCTCCCTCACCGCCGGTTACGGCAGTACGGAAACCGCCGGCGGCGACAGTTCGCTTATCGCTGGCTACGGCAGCACTCAGACCGCCGGTTATGACAGCAGTCTGACCGCCGGCTATGGCAGCACCCTCACCGCGCAGGACGGCAGTTCTCTCACGGCCGGTTACGGGACCACGGAAACCGCCGGGCATGAGAGTTCGCTGATCGCCGGCTACGGCAGTACCCAGACGGCGGGATATGAAAGCCACCTGACCGCCGGTTATGGCAGCACACAAACCGCAAGGGAAAGCAGTGTCCTGACGGCTGGCTATGGCAGCACCGCGACGGCGGGCGGCGACAGCTCGTTGATCGCCGGCTACGGCAGCACGCAAACCGCCGGCCACGACAGCACGCTGACGGCAGGTTACGGCAGCACCCTCACCGCTCGGGAAAACAGTTCACTCACGGCCGGCTACGGCAGCACCCAGACGGCGGGTTACAAAAGCACTCTGACCGCTGGTTATGGCAGTACGCAAACCGCACGGGAAAGCAGTGTTCTCACCGCCGGCTACGGCAGTACCGGAACCGCCGGCAGCAACAGTTCGCTGATCGCCGGATACGGCAGCACGCAAACCGCTGGCTACGAGAGCACGCTGACGGCAGGTTATGGCAGTACCCTCACCGCTCAGGACAACAGCTCCCTCACCGCGGGTTATGGCAGCACCGAAACCGCCGGCTACGAAAGTTCGTTGATCGCCGGTTACGGCAGCACGCAAACCGCCGGTTACGACAGCACGCTGACGGCAGGTTACGGCAGCACCCTCACCGCTCAGGACAACAGCTCCCTCACCGCGGGTTATGGCAGCACCGAAACGGCGGGTTACGACAGTACATTGATCGCTGGCTACGGCAGCACCCTCACCGCTCAGGACAACAGCACCCTCACCGCCGGTTACGGCAGCACCGAAACCGCGGGCCAGGACAGTTCCCTGATCGCCGGCTACGGCAGTAGCCTGACCAGCGGCATCCGCAGCTTCCTCACGGCCGGATACGGCAGCACATTGATCAGCGGATTGCGCAGTGTATTGACCGCCGGTTATGGCAGCAGCCTGACCTCCGGCATGCACAGCACCCTGACCGCCGGATACGGCAGCAACCAGATCGCCAGTTATCAAAGCTCATTGATCGCCGGCCCCGACAGCACGCAAATTGCCGGGCACAAAAGCATGTTGATTGCCGGCAAGGACAGCTCACAGACCGCGGGTTATCGCAGCACCCTCATCGCGGGCGCCGGCAGCGTCCAGACGGCGGGTGATCGCAGCAAATTGATAGCCGGCAAGGACAGCACCCAAATCGCCGGCGACCGCAGCAAGCTGTTGGCGGGCAGCAATAGCCACCTCACGGCCGGTGATCGCAGCAAGCTGACGGCGGGCGATGACTGTACGTTGATGGGCGGCGATAAAAGCGTTTTGACGGCGGGCAAAAACAGCATCCTGGTGGGCGGCGCCCGCAGCAAGCTGATTGGCAGCCTGGGTTCAACGTTGACCGGAGGCGAGAATGCGACGTTGATTTTCCGATGTTGGAACGGCAAGCGATTCAAGAATGTCGTGGCGCATACCGGCAAGGATGGCGTGGAAGCGCATGTGCCGTATCAGGTGGACGAGGCGGATAACCTTGTCACCAAGCCCGACGAATAACTTTCTCGGTCGGGCCACCCTCGCAGCTTGAGGGTGGCCATGGACTTACACCTTAGTAGCCGAGCGACAACCCCGTATTCCTGCGCGGGTCGTTGGCCCCATAGAAGCGGTTCTTGCCCACCGGTTTGCCTTCCAGCGAAGGCGCGCCCACCAGGATCGCCGCCAAATGGTTGGGATCCTGCGGCCCGGCAAACTTGTGGCCCCAGCTCTCAAGCATCTTCACCGTGTCCGGACTGGTGGTGAAGGTCTCCAGGTTGGTCTCTTCCGGCAGCCATTGCTGGTGGAAACGCGGTGCATCGACCGCTTCCTGGATGTTCATGCCGTAGTCGATCACGTTGAGCATGGTCAGCAAGGTGGCGGTGATGATGCGACTGCCGCCGGGGGTGCCGACAACCATGACCACTTTGCCGTCCTTGGTGACGATGGTCGGGCTCATGGACGACAGCGGTGCCTTGCCGGGAGCAATGGCGTTGGCTTCGCCTTGCACCAGGCCGTACATGTTGGGCACGCCGATTTTCGAGGTGAAGTCGTCCATTTCGTCGTTGAGGATGACCCCGGTTTTGCTGGCCATCACACCGGCACCGAACCAGTCGTTGAGGGTGTAGGTCACCGACACTGCGTTGCCCCATTTATCGACGATGGAGTAATGCGTGGTGTTGCTGCCTTCATGGGGCGCTACGCCGGGTTTGAGCTCGCGGGACACGCCGGCTTTTTGCGGATTGATCGCCGCGCGGATTTTGGTCGCGTAGTTCTTGTCCAGCAGGTGCTCGATCGGGTTTTTAACGAAGTCCGGGTCGCCGAGGTAGCTGTTGCGGTCCACATAGGCATGGCGCATCGCTTCGATCTGGTAATGCATGCCCTGGGCCGAGTGGTAGCCCAGATCCTTCATCGGGTAGCCTTCGAGAATGTTCATGATCTCGCAGATCACCACACCACCGGAGCTCGGCGGAGGTGCCGACACCACGTGATAACCGCGGTAGTCACACTCGATCGGCGCCAGTTCGCGGGTCTTGTATTTGTCGAGGTCGGCCTGGGTGATGATGCCCTTGTTGGCCTGGCTGGAGGTGACGATGGCGTCGGCCACCCAACCTTTGTAGAAACCGTCTTCGCCCTTCTCGGAAATTTCCCGCAGGGTCTTGGCCAGATCCTTCTGCACCAGTTTTTGCCCGACCTGCATCGGTTCGCCATTACTCAGGAAGATCGCGCCGGAATCCTTGATGTCCTTCTTGAACACGTCGGTGGCGTATTCCAGCAATTCGACATCGCCCTGCTCCAGCACAAAACCGTCTTCGGCAAGTTTGATCGCCGGGGCGATTACTTCCTTGCGCGGTTTGGTCCCGTATTTCTTCAGCGCCAGTTCCATGCCGGACACGGTGCCGGGCACGCCAACGGCCAAGTGACCACGGGTGCTCAGGTCCGGCACGACGTTGCCCTCTTTGTCGAGGTACATGTCTGCTGTCGCGGCCAGCGGCGCTTTTTCGCGGAAATCGAGGAAAGTCTTGCGCCCGTCCGCCAGTTGAACGGTCATGAATCCACCGCCCCCCAGGTTACCCGCAGCGGGATAAACCACCGCCAGCGCATAACCCACGGCGACAGCGGCATCGACGGCGTTGCCACCGTTCTTGAGCACATCGACGCCTACATGGGAGGCCAGGTGCTGGGCCGTGACGACCATGCCGTTTTCGGCCGCGACCGGGGCCACGGAGGCTGCGTAAGCACTGAGGCAACTGAGCGCCAATGAGGTCGCAATCAGCGATTTGGCAAAAGGTTCGAACTTCATGAGTCGGTCTCTTTTTGTTTTTAGGCTCTGTTTAAAAACGGAGAAAACGCTTCAAAGCAGACGCAAGTATGGCCGGGATTGCGTTTTGCGCCTCCTCGCCGAGGCAGTATGCTTGGCCGCTGTTCAGCCCTTCTGAGGAGTTCGCCAGCATGACTTACACCTTCACCACTCTGGCGTCCCCGGTCGGCGAGCTGAAACTGGTTGCGAAAGATTCAAGACTGGCCGCCATCCTCTGGGAAAACGACAAGCCGAACCGGGTTCGGCTTGGCCCGATGAGCGAGGCACCGGATAACCCGATCCTCCTACGCGCCGTTCAGCAGTTGCAGGAATACTTTTCCGGCACGCGCAATAGCTTCGATCTGGAACTGGACTTTGCCGGGACGGACTTTCAGAAGAAGGTGTGGCAGGCGCTGCTGACCATTCCGTTTGGCGAGACGCGCAGTTACAGCGAGATCGCCGAGCAGATCGGCAATCCAAGCGCAGTCCGGGCGGTGGGCGCGGCGAATGGCAAGAACCCGATTTCGATTGTTGCGCCGTGCCATCGGGTGATTGGGGCGTCGGGGAAGTTAACGGGGTTTGCCGGCGGACTTGAGGCAAAGGAACGGTTGTTGACGCTGGAAGGTTGCGAGTGGTCCGGGGCTAGCCGGACGGGCGAGCTGTTTTAAGCCGACTGCCCCCCGATCTCTGTGGCGAGGGAGCTTGCTCCCGCTCCAGTGCGCAGCACTGGCAAAAATCTCCGACTAAGCCAGTATTTTGGGGCCGCTTCGCAGCCCAGCGCGAGCAAGCTCGCTCGCCACAGGGTTAAGGGTTCAGATCTCGGGACTCAGGTCTCAGGTAGCGGTGAAGATATTTTTCATCGCCGCATACTGCAGCAGCATGATGGTCTTCGCATCGCAGATCTCCCCGCGATAAAACGCCTCGAGCGCCTCGTCGAATGTCCACTCCAGCACTTCCAGTTCTTCGGTTTCTTCTTCCAGCCCGCCGCCCTCGCTGACTTTCGACGCTGCGTCATATTCGGCGATGAAGAAGTGCAGTTTTTCGGTGACCGAGCCTGGGCTCATGTAGGCCTCGAACACCTTTTGCACGTGGTGCACGCGATAACCGGTTTCCTCTTCGGCTTCGGCGCGGATGCGTTCTTCAGGTGCCGCGCCTTCGAGCAGCCCCGCCGCCACTTCGATCAGCAAACCATCGTGGCCGTTGACAAACACCGGCAACCGAAACTGACGCGTCAGGACGACGGTTCTTTTCTCGCGGTTGAACAACAGAATCGCCACGCCATTGCCACGGTCATACACCTCGCGGGTCTGGCGCTGCCAGTCGCCGTTGTTACGCAGATAGTCGAAGGTGATTTTCTTCAGCAAGTACCAGTCGTGGGACAACACCTGGGACTCGATGATGTTGACCCGCTCGGCTGTGTTCGCCATCACAACGCATCCTTTTTTCGTCAGAAGGTCCCCATGGTAGGCGAAAACCAAAAAGCCCGGCATCTCTGCCGGGCTTCTTTTTACTGCTGGCTGGCGACGTCAGGTATCGCGCTGTCTTCCTGTGAAGAGAGCTGCTTGCCATTGATCAACGGCCCGTAACGACGGCTGAACTCCCAGTTGTAAGGCACGTGGTCCCTATTGACCCCATTGTCCCAATTCACCGACCAAGTCATCAGGCCTTTGATAGAAAGTCCCTTGGCGTCGAGACGCTTGAAGGCATTCACCACTGCCGCCGGATTGATCACGTAACCGGTGGCCGCCGCGTCGACGTTGGCAGGCAGGCCGATCACGAACTTGTCCGCCGGGATCTTCGTGAACCCGCGAGTGCCGCTCACCATGCTTTCGGTCAGGTAAAACAGGAAGTCCTCTTTCATCGCGTCGTTGTTCTGGGCAATCCACGCGCCATTGCCGTTATTGGCTTCCGGCACCCAGATTCCGTCGCCGCCCTGGTTGTAATACTGCGGGGCGATGAAGTCGTAATAGCCTTCCAGGGCCTGGAGGTAGCCGACGTATTTGCCGGCAGTGGTCAGGTACGGGAACTCCGGCGCCATGCTGATGATGAAGTGTTTGCCTTCACCGGCGTAATGGTCCTTGACCAGCTTCAGCGCGGCAGGCAGGACGCTCTTGTTGTCGGCGAAATCAATCGCGCTCTGTTCAAGATCGATGTCCAGCCCATCGAAGCCATAGGTTTCCACCAGACGGATGATTTCGTTGGCCAGCGGCTGTTCGTTACCTTTGTGCAACTCGATGTGCGCGTCGGCGCCGCCGAGGGAAATCAGCACCGCCCTGCCCTGACTGTTCAGCACGCCGACCTGGCGACGGAACTCGGCGTCGGACAAATTGTACGGCTTGAAGGTCGGGATGCCGTTGCCCTTCATGAAGGCCACGGCCACCACGTTGTAATCCTTGGGCACATCCTGCAGCGCGATGTTGGCGAACTGGCCACGCTGATAACCGTCGCTCGGCCCGGCGGGCCAGTTGTGCCAGAAGCCCATGAGGATCTTTTTGCCGGCAATGCTCGGCATCAACGAAGCGGCGTCGGCGAGTGGCGATTTCAATAACGTAAAGTCGAATTTTGACATGTTCTATTCCTTCAGAACGTGTGGGGGGATTAACACTGCGGGCTTACTTGAAGTCCACGTCAAACGCTTGGTAGAAGGCGTTGCCGGTGTTGGCCACGATCCACATCAGCACGATCACGTGATGGCCTTTCTTGTTGCCCGGCAATTTCACTTCGTGGTTGATCTTGGCTTTCATCTCGGCGGAATGGCTGTAGTACGGGACCTGGGTGTAGAAGTCGTCGAAGAACGATGTCGGTTCCAGTTGCGCACGGCCGATGCGCTGTTCCGGGCTCCAGCCATCCTTGGTGATGAACCAGCTGTAGCCACGGGTGACATGGGGCGCGGTGTATTCCCAGGTGACCTTGAAGGTCTGGCCCGGATCGACGTTCAACAAAGGCCAGGTGAAGGGGCGGCCGAGCCTGACGCTCATTTCCTTGTTGGTGAAGTTGATGCAGTCTCGGGCATCCGTCTTGCCACCGCTGAGGATGTAGCGGTCGGCAGGTGGCGTGACACTGTCGCTGTCGGTTTGATACGGCGCCGCGAAGGGCCCCGCCGTCAGCGAAGGGAAGTTTTTGCCGCCTTCCATTTCGTTGACTTGCCAGCTACTCAGCAACCCCAGCTCTACGGCGACCGCACCGCGGCTGGAGGGGGATGTGACACGACCGTGTCGAAGTTGAGGTTGAGTCTGTGGTTGGTTCATTTTTTCACTCCGTTGATTTTGAGAACTCTCCTTCCTGAGGAGAGGCCTCCAACCTAACGGCGCTGTTTTTTTTGTCCATCAGCCCATTTGAGCCCCGAATGAACCCGCCTTCGCAGATCACTCGCAAACACTGGATATAAAACCAGTACCCTGATCCAAGTCCTACGTCCTGTGTAGCAAAAGGATTACATCACCAGGTAGCAATCGGGGCATCGTACCGACTAGGGAAGCTGTGCCTTGTATTCCTTTTCGTATTGGCCGGCCAGGGCCTCTTTCTGCTTGTCGTCGAGCAGCTTGCCGGCCATCTGGAAGAACTTCTGCTCTTCCTCTTCCAAGTGATGATGAACCTTCTCGGACAGCTTCTTGGCGGTCGCCAGCCAGGCCGGGCTGGACATTTGTGTCTCATCCAGCTCTTCCATCATTTCGTCCATCTCATGGTGTTCGGAGATGGCGTGGCGGCTGAGATCGACGCCATTGTCGAACGCCATCAGCGGGATGTAGAAATGGCGCTCTTCGGCGGTTTCGTGGGCCTGGAGTTCAGACTTGAGCTGCTTGTAAGCCTCGACCCGCTCCGGGGTGTCGCCGCTGGTCTTGATGAGCGCTTTGGCATAGGTGCGCTGGCGGTCGTGACTTTCACGCAGGGCTTCAAAAATATTCACGGGTGATCCTCATTGGCCGCGTTCCGGAAGGACGCTCTTCAGGCTAGACATCCGGGCGCGAGCGAGGGTTCCACTCAAGGGGCTGGAACAACCGCAGGGGGTCGCGTTAGGCTTGCGGCTGTTGCCCCTCATGGCCATAAGGATTGAGCTGATGGAACTGCGTATCGAACAGTCGCAAAACCCCACCGAAGCCGAGGAGCAGGCGATCCTGCTGCCGCTGCGCGCCTATAACGCTTCAAAGGCTGGCGTTTCGAAGCAGGAGCCCATTGCCTTGCTGATTCGCGACGAGCATGACGAGATTCTTGGCGGTCTGTATGGTCGGGTTTTTTATAAGTGGTTGTACATCGAGTTGTTATCGGTACCGGAACAGGGTCGGGGACAAGGCATAGGCTCGAAGTTGATGCGGATGGCCGAAGACGTGGCGCGGGAGAAGGAATGCATCGGGGTCTGGCTCGACACCTTCGACTTCCAGGCGCCTGAGTTCTACAAGAAGCTGGGCTACAGCGAGGTGGGGCAGATTGTCGACTACCCGCCGGGGCATAAGCGCTTCTTTTTCCAGAAGCGCCTGATCAACGACGCATAACCTGCTCGTATGATCCACACCATCCAACTGTAGGAGTGAGCCTGCTCGCGATGGCGGAGTGACATCCAACATTGATGTCGACTGACCCGCCGCTATCGCGAGCAGGCTCACTCCTACAGGGGATGGGGGTCAACGCCTCAGGTCAGAGGCAGGTCGCCAGCGCCGCCAGGCGGCGCTTGGCCACAAAGTCATCTTGCTGTGCGTAGTAACTCAACACGGTGCCTGACGCATCGGTGGTCACGTCGACAAAGGACTCCGCAGAACGCGTGTAAACGGTGGACCCACCCTTCTCTCCCGGCTGCAAATACGCGCCGGCATCGACACCGAACACCGCCTCGTCCTGCCAGGAAAACTGCACGCACTGGGCGACGACTTTTTCCGGCTTGTCCGATTTCAGGGTTTTGTAAGGGGCTTTGGTGCGGGCATCGTTCATCACCGAGCCGGCGCATCCCGCCAGCAACGTCACGGCCAGCGCCACCATCAGAATTCGCATTGTGTTCGCTCATCAAGAAAAAGCGGACTGTATCACCGTGGCACGGCGTATCGTTCTGCTTTACTTCATTTATACCGCGACATCGCGTGACGATTCGCGCACCCTGTCGCGCCATTAACGTCGCATCGCCCGTTTTTTCCGGGCTCATTTTCTGGAAAGGTCATGACACCCAACGCCGAGTATTACAAACCGACCGCCGAATACGCTGACAAGCTGATCAGCCAGATCGGTCAGACGCCGTCCTGGATCGCCAAGCGCATTGGCGTCACCGACAAACGAATCCGTTACATCCTCGACGGCGAACGCACCGTCAAAGGCGAGACCACGCCGATCCAGATGACCTACCCCGAACAGTTTGCCCTCGAGTGCCTGGCGGCTGCGGCCAAGGCCAGCAAGAAGCAATCTTCGTAAACCCGGGCCTCAAGGAGCGACCATGGCGGCAACCGAACAGCAACACGAGAAAGCGCTGAAGAAGTTTCTCGATGAGCGTCCTGAGCTGCGCAATGAGCTCGACAACCTCAACCCGCTGTTGGCCCAGGCCAAAGGCGAGACTGCGGCGCAATATCGTGACGAGCGCTTGCATGAGGCCTTCGAGGCCGAAGCCGAGCGCCTGGGTCTGTTTGCCTGGGAGCTGACATTGCAATTGACCGCCGTGACGCCTGAAGACTACGATTCTCAGCGTCTTGAAGTGCACAAGGAAGTGGCCGAGATGGCCGGTATGGACTGGCTGGAGTATTGCGAACTACATGGATTGATCAAGTGACCCTGATGGTCGCTGCCTGAGGACGACTTTCGCCGATGTTGCCATCCCTCTCGACTTCTCGCGCCAGCCCGGGCCATCTTCATATCCAGAAATGGCGCGGACGCATCGGCATGGTGCTGGTGGCCGCGCTCTCGGTGCTCGCCGGCATGACTGACGCCATCGGCTTCATGGCCAGCGGCGACTTTGTCTCCTTCATGAGCGGCAACACCACCCGCCTCGCCGTGGCCATCAGCGACGGCGATCTCGGGCTGACCCTGCGCCTGCTGATTCTCGTGACCACCTTCATTGTCGGCAACGCCTTGGGCATTGTCGTCAGCCGCCTCGGTGGCCGCCGGGCGCTGCCCTTGCTGCTGGGCATCGCAATGCTGCTCTGCGGCGCCGCGGCCTGGCCTTTTGACGAACAATTGCCGGCACTGCTGGCGACAATCATCGCCATGGGCATGCTCAACGCGGCGGTGGAGGAAGTGAACGGCTTGCCGGTCGGCCTCACTTACGTCACCGGCGCCCTGTCGCGCTTCGGGCGTGGGCTGGGGCGCTGGATGCTCGGTGAGCGGCGTAATGGCTGGCGGGTTCAGTTGATTCCCTGGACGGGGATGTTTGCAGGTGCCGTGCTCGGCGCGGTGCTGGAACACCACCTTGGGCTCAAGGCGTTGTTTGTCAGCGGGTTGCTGGCGGGCGCGATTGGATTGCTGTCGCTGAAGATTCCGCGGCGATGGCAGTTGGGGTATATGCCGCGTTGAGCGGGTTATCACGTCCCGCATTGATGTCGCCTGACAGGCCGCTATCGCGAGCAGGCTCGCTCCCACAGGGTTCTGTGGTGGATTTCAGTGTCATGCACCACCAAATACCTTGCAGGAGCGAGCCTGCTCGCGATGGCCGCGACTCGGTCTACGAGTAAACCCCCTTCGCCGCACTCGCGATAAAGCTTTATCATGACCGCAGTTTTGCTGATCGAGTCCGTCATGAAGTTCGCCATCGCGCTGTTTTCCGCCGCCCATGCGCCCTCCTCGCGCCGTGCCTTGCTGTTTGCCCAGGCAGCGCTGGCCGGCGGGCATGAGATTGTCCGGCTGTTTTTCTATCAGGACGGCGTCTACAACGCCTCCGGCAGCGTGGTCACGCCGCAGGATGAGCAGGACCTGCCCAAGCAATGGCGCGCCTTTGTCACCGAGCATCAGCTGGATGGCGTCGTGTGCATTGCCGCCGCCCTGCGCCGTGGCGTGTTGAACGCAGAGGAAGCCGGACGCTATCAGCGTGACGCCGTTGCCGTGGGCGCACCGTGGGAATTGTCCGGCCTCGGCCAGTTGCATGACGCGGTGCAAGACGCTGACCGCCTGATCTGTTTCGGAGGCGCGTGAGATGGCTAAATCCTTGTTGATTATCAGCCGCCAGGCCCCGTGGTCCGGGCCGAACGCTCGGGAAGCGCTGGACATCGTGCTGGCTGGTGGCGCGTTCGACCTGCCGATTGGCTTGCTGTTTCTCGATGACGGGGTGTTCCAGCTCGCTGCGAAACAGGACGCCAAGGCCCTGCAACAAAAAGACCTGAGCGCCAACCTGCAAGCGTTGCCGATGTTCGGTGTGGAAGACCTGTATGTCTGTGGCCACAGCGCTGCCGAACGAGGTCTGGACCTCAAAGGTCGGTCGCTTGAAGAAGCCCGGGTGCTGGCCACCCAGGAAATCACCGCACTTATTGACCGTTACGACCAGGTGATCACCCTCTGATGTCGACTTTGCATGTGTTGTCTCATTCCCCGTTCGGCGATGACCGCCTGACCAGTTGCCTGCGCGTGATCGGCACAAACGACGCGTTGCTGCTGACCGGCGACGCCGTCTATGCGTTGCAACCGGGCACCGCGCCGTTCAACGCGCTGAATGCCCGCCCGTTGAAACTGTTCGTACTGGCCGAAGACGCCCAGGCCCGTGCGTTGGCGGTTCCTGACGCGGCCAAAGCCATTGATTACCCCGCCTTCGTCGAGTTGTCGATTCACTACGACAAGGTGAACAGTTGGCTATGAATTCCCTGACAGTCGGCGCACGCGCCATCGAGTTGGACAAGGACGGTTTCCTGGTCGAACTGAGTGACTGGTCGAGCGAGGTGGCCAGCGCCCTCGCCGCCGCCGAAGACATCCAGTTGAGCCCGGAGCACTGGGAAATCCTCGAATTGCTCCGCAACTTCTACGCCGAATTCCAGCTATCCCCGGCCACCCGACCGCTGATCAAGTACACCGCGTTGAAGCTCGGCCCGGAAAAAGGCAACAGCCTGCACCTGAACCGACTGTTCAAAGGCACCCCTGCCAAACTCGCCGCGAAACTGGCGGGCCTGCCCAAACCGACGAATTGCTTATGACTGACTTTCCAGCGCTGACCCTCGAAACGCCCGCCGAACACCCATTCGCCCAGTTCGTGCGGATCCTCGGCAAAGGCAAGCGCGGTGCCCGCGACCTGACCCGGGCCGAAGCGCGTGAAGCCATGGGCATGGTGCTCGACGACAAAGTCGAGGACACCCAGCTCGGCGCGTTCCTGATGCTGTTGCGGCACAAGGAAGAAAGCGCCGAGGAAATGGCCGGTTTCACCGAGGCCCTGCGCGAACGGTTGAACCCGCCAGCCCTGGCGGTAGACCTGGACTGGCCGACGTATGCCGGCAAGAAGCGTCACCTGCCGTGGTACCTGCTGGCGGCCAAATGCCTGGCGCAAAACGGCGTGCGCATCTTCATGCACGGCGGCGGCGCCCATACGGCCGGCCGGCTCTACAGCGAACAACTGCTGGAAGGCTTGAACATCCCGTTGTGCCGCGACTGGCACCAGGTCGGCTCGGCGCTCGATAACGGCGGCCTGGCGTTTATGCCGCTGGTGGATTGGGCACCGCAGCTTCAGCGCATGATCGACCTGCGCAACACCTTGGGCCTGCGTTCGCCGATCCACTCCCTCACCCGCATTCTCAACCCGCTGGGTGCTCGCTGCGGCCTGCAAAGCATTTTCCACCCGGGTTACCAGGCGGTGCATCGCGATGCCAGCGGCTTGCTCGGCGACACCGCGATTGTGGTCAAGGGCGACGGTGGCGAAATCGAGATCAACCCGGATGCCGACAGCCACCTGTACGGCACCACCGGCGGCGAAAGCTGGGACGAGGAATGGCCGCAGTTGTCGAGTCAACGCCACGTCAAACCCGCCTCGCTCGATCCTGAACATTTGAAAGCCGTCTGGCGCGGTGACGTGGTCGACAGCTACCCGCAAATGGCCTTGATCTCGACCATGGCCCTCGCATTGCGTGGCCTCGGTCAGACCCGGGAACACGCCTTCGAAACGGCGCAGCAGTATTGGGACGCTCGGGACAGATCGATTTAACCGATCATAACCCTCGAACCTTTGCGCTATTTAATCGAACCTATATGAATAGACTCCTCTCCAACGCTTATTGATTGAGGAGTCTTGAACATGGGTTTGTTAGTTGAAGGTCGCTGGCAGGACCAGTGGTACGAAAGCAGCAAGGACGGCGCGTTCCAGCGCGAACAGGCGCAACGTCGCAACTGGCTGACCGCCGACGGCAAGCCCGGCCCGACGGGCGTCGTTGGCTTTGCAGCCGAAGCTGGCCGCTATCACCTTTATGTATCCCTCGCCTGTCCGTGGGCGCATCGCACGCTGATCCTGCGCAAACTCAAAGGCCTCGAAAACCTGATCGACGTCTCGGTGGTCAGCTGGTTGATGTTGGAAAACGGCTGGACCTTCGACCAGAACCTGGGCTCGACCGGCGACAAACTCGATCATTTCAATTTCATGCACCAGCGCTACACCGCCGATACCGCCGACTACACCGGTCGCGTCACCGTGCCGGTGCTCTGGGACAAACAGCAAAATCGCATCGTCAACAATGAATCAGCGGAGATCATCCGCATGTTCAACGGCGCCTTCGATGACCTGACCGGCAATGACCTGGATTTCTACCCAGCCCCCCTGCGCGGCGAGATCGATGCGTTGAATGAGCGGATTTATCCGGCCGTGAACAACGGCGTTTATCGCGCAGGGTTTGCCACGTCACAGCAGGCGTATGAAGAAGCGTTTGATGATGTGTTTGCCGAACTGGATCGATTGGAGCAACTGCTGGGCGCCAACCGTTACCTGGTCGGCGAGTACCTGACCGAAGCGGATATTCGGCTGTTCACCACGCTGATTCGCTTTGATGCGGTGTATCACGGCCACTTCAAGTGCAACCTGCGGCGGATTGCCGATTATCCGAATCTGTCGAACTGGCTGCGGGAGATTTACCAATGGCCGGGCGTTGCCGAGACGGTGGATTTTCAGCACATCAAAAATCATTACTACGGCAGCCACAAGACCATCAACCCGACCGGGATTGTGCCGAAAGGGCCGGCGCAGGATTTCACAGCAACCCATGATCGGGCGCGGTTGAACGGGAAAGGGGTTTGGCGCAGGGCCTGAGGTTTGTGCCGTTTTTGAGGCCCCCAATCGCCAGCAGGCTAGCTCCCACACTGGATTTGTGTCGTTCTCAAATCCCCTGTGGACGATAGCCTGCCAGCGATGGGCCGGGGTCGCGCTCGACCGACTCGGTCCGATCAGACTTGCGCCTGAGCCCCTTCAAACCAGGCCAGTTTCTCGCGCAATTGCACCACTTCCCCAACGATCACCAGCGTCGGCGCATGCACTTCATGCTCCGCCACCAGTCGAGGAAGATCAGCCAGCGTGCCGGTAAATACCCGCTGATTGACCGTGGTGCCCTGCTGAATCAGCGCCGCTGGGGTGTCCGCCCCGCGACCGTGCTTGATCAGTTGCTCGCAGATGATCGGCAAGCCCACCAGCCCCATGTAAAACACCAGGGTTTGTGCCGGCGCAACCAGGTCGGCCCACGGCAAATCGGTGGAGCCGTCCTTCAAGTGCCCGGTGACAAATCGCACCGACTGCGCGTAATCGCGATGGGTCAGCGGAATCCCGGCATATGCCGCGCAACCGCTGGCGGCGGTGATACCCGGCACGACCTGGAACGGGATGCCATGGGCCGCCAGTTCTTCGATCTCTTCACCGCCACGACCGAAGATGAACGGATCACCGCCCTTCAATCGCACGACCCGCTTGCCTTGCTTGGCCAGGTCGACCAATTGCTGATTGATCTGGTCCTGCGGCACCGCGTGATCGGCGCGACGCTTGCCGACGTAGACCCGCTCGGCATCGCGACGGCACAGATCGAGAATCGCCGGGGCGACCAGGCGGTCGTAGAGCACCACATCGGCTTGCTGCATCAGGCGCAAGGCACGGAAGGTCAGCAAGTCGGGATCACCGGGCCCCGCGCCCACCAAATACACTTCACCGGTGGCGACCGGCGCTTCGCCATTGATCTTTGCCAGCATCAGGCGTTCGGCTTCAGCACCCTGCCCGGCCAGTTGCCGGTCGGCAATCGGGCCCTGGAACACATCCTCCCAGAATGCCCGACGCTGCTGCACGTCCGGGAACAGGCGTTTGACCTGGCTGCGAAAACGCGCCGCCAGACCGGCCAGTTGACCGTAGGTGGACGGAATCCAGGTTTCCAGTTTGGCGCGGATCAGCCGCGCCAGCACCGGCGCGTCGCCGCCGCTGGACACCGCAATGATCAAGGGAGAACGGTCGACGATCGCCGGGAAGATCACGCTGCACAAAGCCGGCGCATCCACCACATTGACCGGCACGCAACGCCGATGGGAATCAGCGGAAACTTGCGCGTTCAGCGGTTCGTCGTCGGTGGCGGCGATGACCAGCCCGCAACCGTCCAGGTCCGCTTCGACGTAGCCCCGTAACAGGCACTCGCCGCCGCTGCCGACAACCAGCTCGCGCAGCTGCGGTTCGATTTGAGGTGCGACCACCCGCAGCAGCGCACCGGCTTCGGCCAGCAGGCGGGATTTGCGCAAGGCAATCTCCCCCCCACCAACGACCAACACACGACTGCCGCGAAGGTTATGGAACAGCGGCAGATAGTCCATTTAGCCGATGACCTCGAGGCCACCCATGTACGGTTTCAGCACTTCAGGCACACGGATCGAACCGTCGGCTTGCTGGTAGTTTTCCAGCACCGCCACCAGGGTACGACCGACTGCCAGACCCGAACCGTTCAGGGTGTGAACCAGTTCAGGCTTGCCGGTTTCCGGGTTGCGGAAACGCGCTTGCATACGACGGGCCTGGAAGTCGCCGCAGTTGGAGCACGACGAAATCTCGCGGTACTTGTCCTGGCTCGGGATCCACACTTCCAGGTCGTAAGTCTTGACCGCGCTGAAACCCATGTCGCCGGTGCACAGTGCAATCGTGCGATAAGGCAGTTCCAGCAGTTGCAGGACTTTCTCGGCGTTGGCCGTCAGACCTTCCAGCGCTTCCATCGAGGTCGACGGTTCAACGATCTGGACCATCTCGACCTTGTCGAACTGGTGCTGACGGATCATCCCGCGGGTATCGCGACCCGACGCACCGGCTTCGCTGCGGAAGCACGGCGTGTGGGCGACGAACTTGATCGGCAGCAGCTTCGAATCGACGATCTCGCCGGCGACGATGTTGGTCAGCGACACTTCAGCGGTCGGGATCAGGTACAGATCGGCTTCGCCTTCGCGGCTGATCTTGAACAGGTCTTCTTCGAACTTCGGCAGTTGACCGGTGCCTTGCAGCGCCGGGGCCTGGACCAGATAAGGCGTGTAAGCCTCTTCGTAACCGTGTTCGCTGGTGTGCAGGTTGATCATGAATTGCGCCAGGGCGCGATGCATACGGGCGATCGGGCCGCGCAACAGGGCGAAACGGGCGCCGGACAGCTTGGCGGCGGTTTCGAAGTCCAGCCAGCCGAACTTCTCGCCCAGGGCCACGTGGTCCTGGACCGGGAAATCGAACGCGGTCGGGGTACCCCAGCGGCGCACTTCGACGTTGCCGTCTTCGTCATCACCGATCGGCACGGATTCGTGCGGCAGGTTCGGGATGCCGAGCAGGATCGAATCCAGATCGGTCTGGATCCCGTCCAGCTCGACTTTACCGGCACTCAATTCGTTCGCCATACGCTCGACGTCGGCCATCAACGGCGCGATGTCTTCGCCGCGCTGCTTTGCCTGGCCGATGGATTTGGAGCGCGCGTTACGTTCAGCCTGCAGTGCTTCGGTGCGGGTCTGGACGGTCTTGCGCTGTTCTTCCAGCGCTTCGATGCGCGCAACATCCAGCGTGTAGCCACGGGATACCAGGCGGTCCGCTACGTCCTGAAGGTTGCTACGTAACAGTTTGGAATCGAGCATGTCGGTCTCTCGTTATCAAAGTTTGGTCAAGGACAGGCCAGCCCAGGTGGCGAGCAGCCCGCCGAATACGCTGATGGCAGCATAGCCCAGGGCCAGCGGCATTTGCCCGGTTTCGAGCAGGCGCACCGTATCCAGTGAAAAGGATGAAAAAGTCGTCAGCCCCCCGAGGAAGCCGACCATCAACCCGGCGCGCACCTCGATCGGCACCTCCGGGCGTAGCAAAAACAGACCGTATAGAACGCCGATCAGCAAACAGCCGACGATATTAACGGCCAGCGTCGCGGTATAGAAGTGCCGCGGCCAATTAGCGTTGACCCAATTACCGGTGGCAAAGCGCAACAAAGTCCCGGCGGCACCGCCAACGGAAACAGCAATGACCAATGGAATCACTTATTTTCTCCGCTGCCGGGGGCTTAGACGGTCAAGTTGTGCAAGGTGATTGAGCTTTTCGCCGATCTTCAGCTCCAGGCCACGAGGCACGGGTTGATAGAACGGTTGCGGCTCGAGTTCTTCCGGGAAATAGTCTTCGCCAGCGGCATAGGCGTCCGGCTCATCGTGGGCATAACGGTATTCATCGCCGTAACCCAATTGCTTCATCAGCTTGGTCGGTGCGTTGCGCAAATGCAGCGGCACTTCCAGTGATCCGTGTTCGGTGGCGCTGCGCATGGCGGCCTTGAACCCCATGTACACCGCGTTGCTTTTCGGCGCACAAGCCAGATAAGTGATGGCCTGGGCCACCGCCAACTCGCCTTCAGGGCTGCCGAGGCGCTCCTGCACTTCCCACGCCGCCAGGCACAGGCTCAGGGCCCGCGGGTCAGCGTTGCCGATGTCTTCGCTGGCCATGCGCACCACGCGCCGGGCCAGGTACAGCGGATCGCAACCGCCGTCGATCATCCGTGCAAACCAATACAGCGCGCCGTCGGGATTGGAGCCGCGCACCGATTTATGCAGTGCGGAAATCTGGTCGTAGAACGCTTCGCCGCCCTTGTCGAAACGCCGGCGGGTATCGCCGAGCAGACTTTGCAGCAGATCGACGCCGATCTCGCTGTTGTCTTCTGCCAGGTCCGAGGCGTTTTCCAGCAGGTTCAGCAAACGTCGGCCATCGCCATCGGCAGCCGACAGGAGCATCTGGAAGCCTTCATCGCTGAGGGTCAGCTGCCGCTTGCCCAGCCCACGCTCTTCGGTCAGCGCCCGATGTACCAGTTTGCGCAGGGCCGCTTCGTCGAGGCTTTTGAGCACGTAAACGCGTGCCCGGGAGAGCAACGCGTTGTTGAGTTCGAAGGAAGGGTTTTCCGTGGTTGCGCCGATGAAAATCAGCGTGCCGTCTTCAACGTACGGCAGGAATGCATCCTGCTGCGACTTGTTGAAGCGATGCACTTCATCGACGAACAGGATGGTGCGCTTGCCGTACTGGCCGGCCTGCTGCTTGGCGATTTCCACTGCCTGACGGATTTCCTTCACGCCCGCCAGTACCGCCGAGACCGTTTCAAAGTGCGCATCCGAGACTTCCGCGAGCAACCGCGCCAGGGTGGTTTTGCCCACGCCCGGCGGGCCCCAGAAAATCATCGAGTGCAGGGCACCCTGCTCCAGGGCTTCGCGCAAAGGCTTGCCGCGAGCCAGCAGGTGTTCCTGACCGACGTACTCGTCCAGATTGGCTGCGCGCAAGCGGGCGGCCAAGGGTTGAGCGATCGGGGCACTGCGAAACAGGTCCATCACGTGCGGTTGAAACCTCGCTTTATTACGCAGTTCTCAAGTCTGGCGAAATCCTGTGGCGAGGGCGCTTGCTCCCGCTGGACTGCGCAGCAGTCCCATTTCGGGGGGCGCTTCGCGCCCCAAGCGGGAGCAAGCTCCCTCGCCACACAAGCCAGCTCCAACAGGTTTTGCGTCTTACTCTTGAATGACGTCGGCACCCTTGGGAATGTCGAACTTGAACTTGGACGCCGGGATCGGTTCGTTGGCCTTCACGCCGGTGAACAGGATATTGGTGCGCTGACCGACGCTGTCGATCAGTTGCATGTCATTGACCAGGCCATTGCGGAACGACAGGCGCAGGCTGTCGAACAGGGTGTCCTTGGTTTTAGGTTTCAAGGTGAAGTCGATCACGCCGCCGGCTTCCTTGGCGCTGATGTCAAAGCTCTGGCTGATCTTGGACACGTCGCCGGACAGCAGCAGCGCAGGTGTCTGGGTCAGGCGCTGGTCAAGGGTCTTGATGGTGACCTGTTCCAGGTCCGGGTCCCACAGGGACACCTTCTTGCCATCGGAAACCATCAATTGCTCTTGCGGTGCGTCGGTATGCCAGTAGAACAGGCCAGGACGCTGCAGGGACATTTGCCCGGCCGTTTCCTGCAACTGGGTGCCGCTGCCATCCAGCGTCAGCTGAGAGAAGCGCGCTGTCAGGGTCTGGGATTTTTCCAGCAATTGGGTCAGACGCGCCACGTCCTTGTCATCGGCGTGGGCCGAAAGCGTGGTCAAAGCCAGTACCGGCAGCAACAGCATGCGGATAAGACGCATGGGAGTCCTCATAACATTCGTGGGAGTTCGGGTGGCGCATCACTGCGCCATCCTTTCAAAATCAAATCAGTCGCGTACCGGGCCAGGCGCCAGGACTTCACGCGAACCGTTGGTGTTCATGGACGTCACGACCCCGGCCATTTCCATGGCTTCGATCATGCGTGCGGCGCGGTTGTAGCCGATTTTCAGCTTGCGCTGAACCGCAGAGATGGACGCACGACGGCTTTCCAGGACGAACTGCACCGCTTCGTCGTAAAGCGCATCGGATTCACTGTCTTCGTCGCCACCGCCACTGCCACCGTCGAAACCGCTACCGGCCTCCTCAACACCGGCCAGGATCTCGTCGTTGTATTCCGGTGCACCGCGCAGTTTCCAGGCTTCAACCACCCGGTGAACCTCGTCATCGGACACGAACGCGCCATGGACACGGATCGGCAGGCTGGTGCCCGGCGGCATGTAGAGCATGTCACCGTGGCCCAGCAGTTGCTCGGCACCGCCCTGGTCGATGATCGTCCGGGAGTCGATCTTGCTCGACACCTGGAACGCCATGCGCGTCGGGATGTTGGCCTTGATCAGACCGGTGATCACGTCAACCGACGGACGCTGGGTCGCGAGGATCAAGTGGATACCGGCCGCCCGGGCCTTCTGGGCGATACGGGCGATCAGTTCTTCAACCTTCTTGCCGACGATCATCATCATGTCGGCGAATTCGTCGACGACTACGACGATGGTCGGCAGTTTGGTCAACAGCGGCGCTTCGTCGTGAATGCTTTCGCGTTTGTACAACGGATCGGTCAGCGGCGTGCCCGCGTCCTGGGCTTCCTTGACCTTGGCGTTGAAGCCCGACAAGTTTCGTACGCCCATCTTCGCCATCAGTTTGTAGCGACGCTCCATCTCCGCCACGCTCCAGCGCAAGGCGTTGGCCGCGTCCTTCATGTCGGTCACGACCGGGCACAGCAGGTGCGGAATGCCTTCGTAGATCGACAGCTCGAGCATTTTCGGGTCGATCATGATCAGCTTGGCGTCTTCCGGGCCGGACTTGAACAGGATCGACAGGATCATCGCGTTCACACCCACCGACTTACCGGAACCGGTCGTACCGGCCACCAACAAGTGCGGCATTTTCGCCAGGTCAGTGATGACCGGCTTGCCGCCGATGTCGTGGCCCAGGGCCAGGGTGACCGGCGACTTGAAGTTGTCGTACTCAGGGGTCGACAGCACTTCGGAGAAACGCACGATTTGGCGGTCCTCGTTGGGAATCTCGATACCGACGGTGGTCTTGCCCGGAATCACTTCCACCACACGAACGCTGGTCACGGCCAGGGATCGCGCCAAGTCTTTCGCCAGGTTGGAGATGCGGCTGACTTTGACGCCGGCGGCCGGCTGGATTTCGTAACGGGTAATGACCGGGCCCGGGTGGATCGAATCCACCGAGACTTCGACGCCGAATTCCTTGAGCTTGATTTCCAGCAAGTGGCCGACGGCGGCCAGCGATTCTGGAGAGTAATTGAGTTGTTTCTTTTCGGCCGGGTCGAGAATCGAGATCGGCGGCAAGGTGCCTTCGACGGCGCTGTCAACGAACAACGGCGCCTGCTTCTCTTTCTCGACGCGCTTGCTCGGCGCTGCCGGCTTGGGCGGCGCAGGTGCGATGACAGGCGGCACCTGCTTCTCGCGGTCCGACATGTGCTTGCTCAGGGCCTGCTCACGCTCGATGAGGCGTTCCTTGACCTTGGCTTGCTCGCGTTTGTCCGTGACCGTCGGGGCGACCACGTCATGTACGCGATCGTCGACTTCACGCAGCTGCGCCACCAGTTGTTTGCGCTCGACACGGGCGCTCCACCAGCGATTGGCCGCGCCCTGGAACAGTTCGAAAAGGTCGAGGGTGATCTTGCCGGTAACGTCCATCACCTTGAACCACGACAGGTCAGTGAACACCGTCAGGCCGAACAGGAACAGCGCGATGAACAAGAGCGTGCTGCCCTGGATGTTCAGCGCGTTCCTGGCCAGGTCGCCAAGACTTTCGCCCAGCGCGCCGCCCGCACCGGCCGGCAGACCGGTCGCCGCATGGAAATGGATATGCGCGAGTGCCGCGCCCGACAGCACCAGAAACACCAGGCCGATCAGGCGCCAGGAGAACAGCCAGCCGCTCCACTGCCACTGTTCGTGGCGCTGACGGAAGATCTGATAGGCCTTGATCGCCAGCAACAACGGGAAGATGTAGGCGAAGTAACCCAGCACCATGAACAGGATATCGGCGCTGTAGGAGCCGACCGGCCCGCCGAAGTTCTGTACGTCGTCGATCTTGCTGTTATGGCTCCAGCCCGGATCGTCCTTGCCATAGGTCAACAAGGCCATCATCAGGAACAGGCACAGGCCACCGATGGCGATCAATGCACCTTCCTTGAGCCGGTAGTGCAAGTGCTGGCGCCAGAGTGGAACGACGACTGTTTTGGGTGCTGCGGTGGATTTCTTCAAAACGCTTCTTTTCCTGCGCCCATGGCGCGTCCATCTGTTGAATGACTATAAAAAACTGCCCAATCCAGGCAGGTAAAAAAGTTAACACGCGCAACTGGGACTACTTTTAACATTGCACCCCGGTTTTTATAAACACGGTACGCACAGCTTATTTTGTTTCAATCACTGTTACAGACGGCATTGTACGGGTTTGTTCGCCCGATGCCATGCTTGAAGCCCTTCGGTGTAGCATAGCCAAAAGCACGTTACGCGCGTTTCAATTTGAGCATGCATTCTCTTTTGTGACAAAGGCTTATGAGGTGTTTTTATGAGCGAACCGAAGCATTCCCGCCTGATCATTCTGGGTTCCGGCCCTGCCGGATACAGCGCAGCCGTTTATGCCGCCCGCGCCAACCTCAAACCCGTTGTCATTACCGGCATACAGGCAGGTGGCCAGCTGACCACGACCGTCGAAGTCGATAACTGGCCCGGCGACGTTGAAGGCCTCACCGGCCCGGTGCTGATGGAACGCATGCAAAAACACGCCGAGCGCTTTGCCACCGAGATCGTTTACGACCACATCCACACCGCCAAGTTGCAACAACGCCCGTTCGAGCTCATCGGCGACAGCGGCACATACACCTGCGACGCGCTGATTATCGCGACCGGCGCCTCGGCGCAATATCTGGGGCTGCCTTCGGAAGAGGCCTTTGCCGGCCGAGGGGTTTCGGCCTGCGCCACGTGCGACGGATTTTTTTATCGCAACCAAGTGGTCGCGGTGGTCGGCGGCGGCAACACTGCGGTTGAAGAAGCACTGTACTTGTCGAACATCGCCAAGGAAGTCCACTTGATTCACCGGCGCGACAAGTTGCGCTCGGAGAAGATTCTCCAGGACAAACTCTTCGAAAAAGCCGCCAACGGCAATATCCGCCTGCACTGGAACCAGAATCTCGATGAAGTGCTGGGTGATGCCAGTGGCGTGACCGGCGCCCGCCTGCGCGACAGCCACACAGGCGAAACCCGTGAATTGCCACTGGCCGGCGTGTTCATCGCCATCGGCCACAAGCCCAACACTGACCTGTTCGAGGGCCAGTTGAAAATGCGCGACGGCTATCTGCTGGTCAAGGGCGGCAGCGATGGCGATGCCACAGCTACCCAGATCCCGGGCGTGTTCGCCGCCGGCGACGTGGCCGATCACGTCTACCGCCAGGCCGTAACCTCCGCCGGGGCCGGCTGCATGGCCGCGCTGGACGCCGAGAAATACCTCGACGACATTCCCACCGTTTGACGGCACACTTCACGGCGGGCCGCCAGCCCGTCACCGCCCTCCCCTTCTGCAAGCCCGGATGCCATGCTGACTTGGTTACAACGCAACACCCTGACGTTCCCGCCGTTGGAAAAAGCCATGCGCGACCCCAACGGGTTGCTGGCCGCGGGCGGAGATCTGTCCGCCGATCGTCTGATTCAGGCTTATCGCCACGGCTGCTTTCCATGGTTCTCGGAAGGCCAGCCGATCCTTTGGTGGTCGCCGGATCCGCGCACCGTCTTATTTCCCGACGAACTGCATGTCTCGCGCAGCCTGAATAAATTGCTGCGCCAGCAACGCTATCAAGTGACCTTCGATCAGGACTTTGCCTCGGTGATCAGCGCCTGCGCCGCGCCTCGGGACTACGCCGACGGCACCTGGATCACTGACGCGATGCAGACGGCTTACCTCGAGCTGCATCGACGTGGCTACGCGCATTCCGTGGAGGTTTGGGATGATGGCGTGCTGATCGGCGGGCTCTATGGCCTGGCGATGGGTCAGCTGTTTTTCGGCGAATCCATGTTCAGCCGCGCCGACAACGCCTCGAAATATGGCTTTGCCACGCTGGTGCGACATCTGAAAGACTCAGGCTTTGTGCTGATCGACTGCCAGATGCCGACCGACCATCTGCACAGCCTCGGCGCCCGAGCGATTCCTCGGCGCGATTTCGCCAACTTCCTCGCACAACATCTGGATCAACCCAGCCGTGCAACCTGGGTTTGCTGAGCGACTTTTGCCCGTGTGGCTTACACTTAATCCAAAGCTTATTCCCGAGGGTTGATCATGACCGAGTTGGCGCGTTTGAAGTTTTATGCCACTCAGCCCCACTCTTGCAGCTATCTGCCTGAGGAGCAGGCCACGACCCTGTTTCTCGACCCTAGCCAGCCCATGGATGTGCATGTCTACGCAGACCTGTCTGAAATGGGTTTTCGTCGCAGCGGCGATCATCTCTACCGGCCTCATTGCCAGAATTGCAATGCCTGCGTCCCGGCGCGCATCCCTGTGGCGCAATTTTCGCCCAACCGTCAGCAGAAGCGCATTTTCAAACGTAACGCCGACCTGCAAGTGCGCCCGGCCCGGCCGAAATTCAGCGAAGAGTATTTCGATCTCTATCAGCGCTACATCGAACAACGTCACGCCGATGGCGACATGTACCCACCGAGTCGCGACCAGTTTTCGACGTTCCTTGTGCGCGACCTGCCATTCTCGCGATTCTACGAATTTCGTCTCGAAGGCCGGCTCCTGGCAGTGGCCGTTACCGATTTGCTGCCGAACGGTCTGTCGGCGGTCTACACCTTCTACGAGCCCGATGAAGAACGTCGCAGCCTGGGTCGCTACGCGATCCTCTGGCAAATCGGCGAGGCCCGGCGCCTTGGACTGGAAGCGGTCTACCTCGGCTACTGGATCAAAAACTGCAAAAAGATGAGCTACAAGACGCAATATCGACCTATCGAACTGCTGATTAATCAGCGCTGGGTCATCCTGAACTAGAACCCCTTGGCTTAAACCCCATTTTTCGGGCACAATGCACGCCGCTTTTGCCTGGCGCAGTTGCACCGGGCCATTCATTGGACACCGAGGGCTTTACTGCATGTCGAAAGAAGACAGCTTCGAAATGGAAGGCACTGTCGTCGACACCCTGCCCAACACCATGTTTCGTGTGGAGTTGGAAAATGGGCACGTCGTAACCGCGCATATCTCCGGCAAGATGCGCAAGAACTACATTCGTATTCTTACCGGTGACAAAGTGCGCGTCGAGCTGACGCCCTATGACTTGAGCAAAGGGCGTATCACTTACCGCGCTCGCTAATCAAGTCAATACAAAACGCCCGGTTTATGCCGGGCGTTTTTGTTTGTCTGCGATTTGATGGATCAACACCATCCCCCAGTGGGAGCGAGCCTGCTCGCGATAGCGGCATTGCATTCAACATCAATGCAAGCTGACCCGCCGCCATCGCGAGCAGGCTCCCACAGGGCGAGGTGTCAGGCGTTCAAATTCGGCGAACAGCAAAAAGGCGCCTCTCGGCGCCTTTTGCTTTGTCGCGGTTAACGTCAGGCCATTTCGGCCGTGGTTTCGAACTCGAAGGTCAGCTCGCCGTCCTTGAGGTCGATGTGCACCACGCCACCATGGTCGGCCAGTTCGCCAAAGAGGATCTCTTCCGCCAGCGGACGCTTGATCTTGTCCTGGATCAAACGCGCCATTGGTCGAGCACCCATTGCCGAGTCGTAGCCACCTGCTGCCAGCCAGCTTCGCGCAGCGTCGGTCACTTCCAGCTGCACGCGCTTGTCTTCCAGCTGCGCCTGAAGCTCGGTAAGGAACTTGTCCACCACGCTTTTGATGACCTCATGGCTGAGGCGACCAAACTGGATAATGGTGTCCAGACGGTTGCGGAACTCCGGCGTGAAGCTCTTCTTGATCACTTCCATCGCATCGGACGAGTGGTCCTGATGGGTGAAACCGATCGAAGCACGCGCCGCTGTTTCGGCACCGGCGTTGGTCGTCATGATGACGATCACGTTACGGAAATCCGCCTTGCGCCCGTTGTTATCGGTCAGCGTACCGTGGTCCATCACCTGCAACAGCAGGTTGAAGACTTCCGGATGCGCCTTCTCTATCTCATCGAGCAACAGCACGCAGTGAGGCTGCTTGGTGATGGCTTCGGTCAGCAGACCGCCCTGATCGAACCCGACATAACCTGGAGGCGCACCGATCAGACGCGATACGGTGTGGCGTTCCATGTACTCGGACATGTCGAAACGAACCAGCTCGATGCCCAACGCCTTGGCCAGCTGACGCGCCGCTTCGGTTTTACCGACGCCGGTCGGCCCTGCGAACAGGAACGAACCGACTGGCTTGTCAGGCGACTTGAGGCCGGCACGGGACAGTTTGATCGCGGTCGACAGCGAGTCGATCGCGGCATCCTGGCCAAATACCGTCAGCTTCAGGTCACGCTCAAGGTTGCGCAGCAGCTCTTTGTCGGAGCTGGTGACGTGCTTAGGCGGAATCCGCGCGATTTTCGCGACGATGTCCTCGACCTGAGGCACCTCGATGCGTTTCACGCGTTTCTCGATCGGCTGCAGACGCTGATAGGCGCCCGCCTCGTCGATGACATCGATGGCCTTGTCCGGCATGTGCCGGTCATTGATGTAGCGCGACGCCAGTTCAGCGGCGGCACGCAACGCCTCATCGCTGTATTCGATGTTGTGGTGCGCTTCAAAACGCCCTTTCAGGCCGCGCAGGATGCCGATGGTGTCTTCAACCGAAGGCTCCGACACATCGACCTTCTGGAAGCGCCGGGCCAAGGCACGGTCCTTCTCGAAGATCCCGCGGAATTCCTGGAACGTGGTTGAGCCGATGCAACGGATATCGCCCGACGACAGCAGCGGTTTGAGCAGGTTCGAGGCATCCATGACGCCACCGGACGCGGCACCCGCACCAATGATGGTGTGGATCTCGTCGATGAACAGGATCGCCTGCGGACGTTTTTTCAGCTCATTGAGCAGCGCCTTGAAGCGCTTCTCGAAATCGCCACGGTATTTGGTCCCGGCCAGCAAGGCCCCCAGATCGAGGGAATAGACCACGCTGTTGGCCAGCAAGTCCGGCACCTGGTTGTCGACAATGCGTTTAGCCAGGCCTTCGGCAATCGCGGTTTTACCCACGCCCGCCTCGCCCACCAGCAGCGGGTTGTTTTTGCGACGACGCGCCAGGATCTGCGCGACACGCTCGACTTCCAGCTCACGGCCTACCAACGGATCGATACGACCCTGGCGCGCGAGTTCGTTGAGGTTGCTGGCATAAGCATCCAGAGGATTGCCTGAAGAAGAAGACTCACCGCCCTCGTCGTCCTGCATATCTTGCTCACCTTCAGAGTGATCGCCATGCCCCGGCACTTTGGAAATGCCATGGGCGATGTAGTTGACGACATCAATGCGCGCAACGCTCTGCTGTTTCAGCAGGAACACTGCCTGACTCTCTTGCTCACTGAAGATGGCGACCAGCACGTTAGCGCCAGTCACTTCGCGTTTGCCCGAGCTCTGTACGTGGAAAACAGCACGTTGCAGGACACGCTGGAAGCCCAGGGTTGGCTGGGTTTCGCGATCTTCGTCATGGACGGGGATCAAGGGCGTGGTGGAGTCGATGAACTCCTGCAGATCGTGCTTGAGTTTGTCGAGGTTTGCGCCGCAGGCACGCAAAACGGTGGCGGCAGCCTCATTGTCCAATAGGGCCAGCAGGAGGTGTTCGACGGTCATGAATTCATGACGCTTCGATCTAGCCTCCTTGAAGGCAAGATTGAGGGTGACTTCGAGCTCGCGGTTTAACATAGCTTCACCTCATACCCAAGTGGTCGGCGATTAACCGTCCTTCTCGATTTCACAGAGTAGCGGATGCTGGCTTTCCCTGGCGTACTGGTTGACCTGCATGGCCTTAGTCTCGGCGATGTCGCGGGTAAACACTCCACATACTGCCCGTCCTTCTGTGTGGACGGCCAGCATGACCTTGGTCGCCAGCTCCCGATTCAGGTTAAAAAACACCTCGAGCACTTCGACGACGAAATCCATCGGTGTGTAGTCATCGTTGAACAAAACCACCTTGTACATCGGCGGCGCCTGTAATGCAGGCTTTGCCTCCTGAACAGCAATGCCTGCGGAATCGTCGTCGTGGGGCTCCGGGTGATCTTTTTGGAGAGCCGGGCGATCCTGATTGAATGTTAGTCGAATCTGGCTGATTGCATGCATGGAAGGAAAGGTTCGTCAGTTGTTCAAATACAGTGGTGGGGGCGGCTATGGACGATTTCAACTCCGACCGCCCGGTCACCTTGACTATCGGCAAAACGGTGTTACAACCAATAGAGCCCACAGTGGGTAAAAAAGGTCCGCGGAGTCAATCTTATTTCGAGATTCGACTGCGGATGTACTGGATGATACTCCAGTGATGGAGTCTGTTGCAGAGGGATATGGGTATGTCAGTCGGCAAGGTGAAATGGTTCAACAATGCCAAGGGGTTCGGTTTCATTAACACCGACGCCAGAGAAGGTCGTGACGAAGATGGAAAAGATATCGACTTCTTTGCCCACTACTCGGCCATTGAGATGGACGGATATAAAACCCTCAAGGCCGGGCAAATCGTGAGTTTCCAGATTGTTCAGGGCCCCAAGGGGCTGCATGCCGTCGAAATCAAGGCTGCGACAACCGAAAATGAACAGACTGCCGCTGTCACCCCGCAGGAAACAGTAACGAGCTGACGCATCATTCAGTCATAAAAAAACCGCCCGACTCAATCACTGAATCGGGCGGTTTTTGTTATGCGGGAACTCGCTTACATATGCGAGATGAGCGCATCACCAAACGCAGAAGAAGACAGCAGCTTCGCGCCTTCCATCAGACGATGGAAATCATAGGTCACGGTTTTGGCGGAAATCGCGCCGTTGGTGCCCTTGATGATCAGGTCTGCCGCTTCGGTCCAACCCATGTGGCGCAGCATCATCTCTGCGGACAGGATCAGCGAACCCGGGTTGACCTGGTCCTTGCCGGCGTATTTCGGCGCAGTACCGTGGGTCGCTTCAAACATGGCAATGGTGTCGGACAGGTTGGCGCCCGGTGCAATACCGATACCGCCCACTTCCGCCGCCAGGGCGTCAGAGAGATAGTCGCCGTTCAGGTTCAGGGTCGCGATCACATCGTATTCGGCCGGGCGCAGCAGGATTTGCTGGAGCATGGCGTCGGCGATGGCGTCCTTGACGATGACGTTCTTGCCGGTTTTCGGGTTCTTGAACTGCATCCACGGACCGCCGTCGAGCAGGGTCGCACCGAATTCTTCAGCGGCCACTTCGTAGGCCCATTCCTTGAAGGCACCTTCGGTGAACTTCATGATGTTGCCTTTGTGCACGATGGTCAGCGAGTCGCGGTCGTTGTCGACCACATACTGCAACGCCTTGCGCGCCAGACGTTTGGTGCCTTGCAGGGAAACCGGCTTGATGCCGATACCGCAGTTTTCGTCGAAACGGATCTTGGTGACGCCCATTTCATCTTTGAGGAACTTGATGACCTTGGTCGCTTCCGGCGAACCGGCTTTCCATTCGATACCGGCGTAGATGTCTTCCGAGTTCTCACGGAAGATCGTCATATCGACATCGCCTGGCTTCTTGACCGGGCTAGGCACGCCTTCGAACCAGCGCACCGGGCGCAGGCACACATAAAGGTCGAGTTGCTGACGCAGGGCCACGTTCAGGGAGCGGATACCGCCACCGACCGGGGTGGTCAGAGGGCCCTTGATGGAAACCACGTAATCCTTGACTGCGTCCAGGGTTTCCTGGGGAAGCCAGGTGTCCTGATCGTAAACCTGAGTCGCTTTCTCCCCGGCATAGACTTCCATCCAGGAAATTTTGCGCTCGCCGCCGTAAGCCTTCTTAACAGCAGCATCGACAACCTTGATCATGACCGGGCTGATATCAACGCCAATACCATCACCTTCGATGAAGGGGATGATCGGGTTGTTAGGAACATTGAGAGAATGGTCCGCGTTGACGGTGATTTTGTCGCCGACTGCTGGAACCTGAATCTTCTTGTATCCCATGCTGAACTCCATTGTTTGGATTGAACATCTGGCTTCGTTCGAGCGTACCCCAGTTAAATCGGCACGCAAACCCTATGTTCCATCCATCTGCCGCAAAGCTGCACAGTTCGCGACGTACAAGCCTGAAAGCAAAGGGAAAAGCGCCAAACTCAAGCACGGTGCAAGACTCTACGCCCCCCTCGCCCCTGCGACCTTTAGACCAATGGACGAGAATCGTTGCATATGAACCATCGGCAGATTGCCAGCTACCTATGTATAATGCCGCCCGCTGACCGCAGAGTCACGATGGCCGACCTCTCTACTACGAGGCGTGGGGCCTGAAAAAGCAGGGTTGTTACCGCAACCCACCCGCTTGACGCTCGACCGATGCACCCAACATCACCGCAAAGAAACCTCGACATTCGGCTCATGGATGACTTTGAACGAACGCGCTTACCCGGCGCCCCTCGAGTTTCTGCGCACGCTTTAGCAAAGAAGAGAGAGTTAATCCGAATATGCCCACCCGCTCGAAGATCATCTATACCTTCACCGACGAAGCTCCCGCCCTCGCCACCTATTCACTGTTGCCTATCGTAGAAGCGTTCACCGCTTCGGCTGATATCGCCGTGGAAACCCGCGATATCTCTCTTGCAGGGCGCATCCTGGCCAGCTTCCCCGAGCAATTGGGTGACAAAGCCGTAGCCGACCACCTCGCCGAACTGGGCGATCTGGCCGTTACGCCTGAAGCCAACATCATCAAGCTGCCGAACATCAGCGCCTCGGTTCCGCAACTGCAAGCCGCAATCAAAGAGCTCCAAGCCCAGGGCTTCGCCCTGCCGGACTACCCGGAAACCGTGGCCACCGACGCCGACAAGCTCGCCAAGTCGCGTTACGACAAGATCAAGGGCAGCGCCGTGAACCCGGTTCTGCGCGAAGGCAACTCTGATCGTCGTGCACCGCTGTCGGTCAAGAACTATGCACGCAAGCACCCGCACAAAATGGGCGCCTGGGCTGCGGACTCCAAGTCCCATGTCGCACACATGAGCACCGGTGATTTCTACGGCAGCGAAAAAGCTGCCCTGATCGACGCCGCTGATGCCGTCAAAATCGAACTGATCGCTCAAGACGGCACCACCACCGTCCTGAAAGAAAAAACCACCGTGCAAGCCGGTGAGATCCTCGATTGCGCGGTCATGAGCAAAAACGCTCTGCGCAGCTTCATCGCTGCCGAGATCGAAGACGCCAAGCAAAAAGGCGTGCTGCTGTCGGTTCACTTGAAAGCCACCATGATGAAGGTCTCCGACCCGATCATGTTCGGCCAGATCGTTGCCGAGTTCTATAAAGACGCACTGGCCAAGCACGCTGACGTGCTGGCACAGATCGGTTTCAACCTGAACAACGGCATCGGCGACCTGTACGCTCGCATCAAGGCCTTGCCGGCCGAGCAACAAGCGCAGATCGAAGCGGACATCCAGGCGGTCTACGCCGTTCGTCCGTCGTTGGCCATGGTCAACTCCGACAAAGGCATCACCAACCTGCACGTGCCGAGCGACGTGATCGTCGACGCCTCGATGCCGGCGATGATCCGTGACTCCGGCAAAATGTGGGGCACTGACGGTCAGCTGCACGACACCAAGGCGGTGATCCCGGATCGCTGCTACGCCACCATCTACCAGGCGGTGATCGAAGACTGCAAGCTGCACGGCGCTTTCGATCCAACCACCATGGGCAGCGTGCCAAACGTTGGCCTGATGGCGAAAAAAGCCGAAGAGTACGGTTCCCACGACAAAACGTTCCAGATCAAGGCCAACGGCGTGGTTCGGGTTTCCGACGGCGCTGGCCGCACTCTGCTGGAGCAGTCGGTTGAAGCCGGCGACATCTTCCGCATGTGCCAGACCAAAGACGCGCCGATCCAGGATTGGGTCAAACTGGCCGTCAACCGTGCCCGTGCAAGCGCAACCCCGGCTATTTTCTGGCTGGACCCGATGCGCGCCCACGACGGTGTAGTGATCGAGAAAGTTCAGGCCTACCTGAAGGATCACGACACCTCCGGCCTGGACATCCGCATCATGTCGCCAGTCGACGCGATGGCCTTCACCCTGGGCCGTACCCGCGAAGGCAAGGACACCATCTCGGTGACCGGCAACGTACTGCGCGACTACCTGACCGACCTGTTCCCGATCATGGAACTGGGCACCAGCGCCAAGATGCTGTCGATCGTTCCGCTGATGAATGGCGGCGGTCTGTTCGAAACCGGCGCCGGCGGTTCGGCACCGAAGCACGTTCAACAGCTGCTGGAAGAGAACTTCCTGCGCTGGGATTCCCTGGGCGAGTTCCTGGCCCTGGCCGCTTCCCTTGAGCATCTGGGTGTTACTTACAACAACCCGAAAGCGCTGGTGCTGGCCAAGACCCTGGATCAGGCCACTGGCCAGTTCCTGGACAACAACAAGTCGCCATCGCGCAAAGTCGGCAATATCGACAACCGCGGCAGCCACTTCTACCTGGCGCTGTACTGGGCCCAGGCCCTGGCCGCCCAGACCGAAGACGCTGCACTGCAAGCGCAGTTCGGCGAACTGGCCAAGACCCTGGCCGAGAACGAAGCAACCATCGTTGCCGAGCTCAACGCCGTTCAGGGCAAGCCAGTGGACATCGGCGGTTACTACCACGCTAATGCCGAGCTGATCAGCAAGGCCATGCGCCCAAGCAACACCTTCAACGCCGCGATCGCTGCGTTGGTTTAAGGTTGTAAGGATGCAAAGAAGCCCCGGCCCAGTGCCGGGGTTTCTGTTTGTGCCCCACACTTTTCATCTATGAAATACGCACCAATGTGGGAGCGAGCCTGCTCGCGATAGCGATATATCATTCAACATTGATGTCGACTGACCCACCGTCATCGCGAGCAGGCTCGCTCCCACACTGTTCTTTATTCCAATATTAGAAACCGAGGAAGCTTCATGGATTGGCTACCCCACATCACCGTCGCCACCATCGTCGAAGACAATGGTCGCTTTCTGATGGTCGAAGAACTCAAGCACGGACGAACGGTGCTCAACCAGCCGGCCGGCCATCTGGACCCGGACGAAACCCTGATCGAAGCCGCCGTGCGCGAAACCCTGGAAGAAACCGGCTGGGACGTCGAACCGACCGGCGTGGTGGGCATTTACCTCTACACCGCCCCCAGCAACGGCGTGACCTACCAGCGGGTCTGTTTCACCGCAAAGCCGCTCAAACATTACCCCGACTATCAACTGGATGACGGCATCGTCGGCGCAAAATGGCTGACGCGTGACGAATTGCTGGCACAGCGCGCAAACTGGCGCAGTGAGCTGATCATCCGCTGTATCGATGATTATCTGGACGGCCAGCACTACAGTCTCGAACTGATCCGCCCTTCTCTTTAGCCTTGCGGGCTTCGGCCTGTTAGAATCGCGTCCTTTTTCAAGACACTCATTGAATCCCTATGCGTGATCCAGCCCCTTCTGACACACAAAAGAAGCGCGTCATTGTCGGCATGTCCGGCGGCGTGGACTCTTCCGTTTCCGCTCTCCTGCTTATCGAGCAGGGTTATGAGGTGGAAGGCCTGTTCATGAAGAACTGGGAAGAAGACGATGGAACGGAATACTGCACCGCCATGGACGACCTGGCGGATGCCCAGGCCGTGTGCGACAAGATTGGCATCAAGCTGCACACCGCCAATTTCGCCGCCGAGTACTGGGACAACGTGTTCGAGCACTTCCTGGCCGAGTACAAGGCCGGTCGCACGCCAAACCCGGACATCCTGTGCAACCGCGAGATCAAGTTCAAGGCGTTCCTCGACTACGCCATGGTGCTCGGCGCCGACCTGATCGCTACCGGCCACTACGTGCGCCGCCGCGACATCGATGGGCGCACCGAACTGCTCAAGGGCCTGGACCCGAACAAGGACCAGAGTTATTTCCTGCACGCCGTCGGCGGCGAACAGATCGCCAAGACGCTGTTCCCGGTCGGTGAACTGGAAAAGCCCGAAGTGCGCGCGATTGCCGAGAAACACGAACTCGCCACCGCGAAGAAAAAGGATTCCACAGGGATCTGCTTTATCGGCGAACGCCGCTTCAGTGACTTCCTCAAGCAATACCTGCCGGCCCAACCGGGCGAGATCAAGACCACCGAAGGTGAAGTCATCGGCCGTCACCACGGCTTGATGTATCACACCATCGGCCAGCGTCAGGGCCTGGGCATCGGCGGCTTGAAAGACGCCGGTGACGAGCCATGGTACGTGCTGATCAAGGACCTGGAACACAACGAGCTGATCGTCGGCCAGGGCAATGACCATCCGTACCTGTTCTCCCGCGCCCTGCTCGCCTCGGACATCTATTGGGTCAACCCGATCGATCTGACCGAGCCGCGCAAGTTGACCGCCAAGGTTCGTTATCGCCAAAGCGATCAGCCCTGCACGCTGGAAAAAACCGCCACCGGCTATCGCGCCACCTTCGATGACCCACAGCGCGCGGTCACCCCGGGCCAGTCCGTGGTGTTCTACGACGGTGAAATCTGCCTCGGCGGCGGCGTGATTGAAGTCGCAGAGCCATGGAGCAGCAAGGCATGAACCCCACTCAGGAGCAACTGACGGCGCTGGGCGGCGTGTTTCTCGCCGCCGTCCTCGTCGACAAGATTGCCAAGACCGGCCAGACCACCGAAGCCGGCCTGACCTGCATGCTCGGCAGCCTGCTGATCCGCGACCCCAAGGACACCCTGGAAGTGTACGGCGGCGACGACCTCAATCTGCGCGAAGGCTATCGCGCATTGATCGGCGCTCTGGAACGCGACCCGAGCACCCTGCAGCGCGAACCGCTGCGTTACGCCCTGGCCATGCTGGGCCTGGAGCGTCAGCTGGCCAAGCGCGACGACTTGCTCGATGTGATCGGCAAGCGTTTGCCGCAGATTCAGTCCCAGGTCGAGCACTTCGGCCCGGCCCACGAAAACGTGATTGCGGCCTGCGGTGCGCTGTACCAGGACACCCTGAGCACCTTGCGCCAACGGATTCAGGTCCACGGCGACATGCGCAACCTGCAGCAACCGAGCAACGCCTCGAAAATCCGCGCCCTGTTGCTGGCCGGGATTCGTTCGGCGCGCCTGTGGCGGCAGTTGGGCGGCCATCGCTGGCAGCTGGTGATCAGCCGTCGCAAGTTGCTCAAAGAGCTTTACCCGCTGATGCGCAGCAGCTGAACCGCGCCCGCAACACCGCTTTAGATCTGTAACGCGTAATACGCCGGTCAGTTGGCAACGGACCGGCGGATTTTTTCATGTATGATACGCGCCCCATTTCGTTGCCCGACTGTCCGAGAACACCCCATGCAGCTTTCTTCGCTCACTGCGGTTTCCCCTGTTGACGGCCGCTACGCCGGCAAAACCCAGGCCCTGCGCCCAATTTTCAGCGAGTACGGCCTGATCCGTGCTCGCGTTCTGGTTGAAGTGCGCTGGCTCCAGCGCCTGGCCGCTCACCCAGGCATCAGCGAAGTGCCGGCGTTCTCCGCCGAAGCCAACGCGGTGCTGAACACCCTGGCGGAGAACTTCGCTCTGGAGCACGCCGAGCGTGTCAAAGAGATCGAGCGCACCACCAACCACGACGTCAAAGCCATCGAATACCTGCTCAAAGAGCAGGCGGCCAAGCTGCCGGAACTGGCCAAGGTCAGCGAGTTCATCCACTTTGCCTGCACCAGCGAGGACATCAACAACCTGTCCCACGCCCTGATGCTGCGCGAAGGTCGTGATGACGTGATGCTGCCGCTGATGCGCCAGACCGCTCAAGCTATCCGCGAACTGGCCATCCGTTTCGCTGACGTGCCAATGCTGTCGCGCACCCACGGTCAACCGGCCTCGCCGACCACCCTGGGCAAAGAGCTGGCGAACGTGGTTTACCGTCTAGAGCGTCAGATCGCTCAAGTCGCTGCCGTTCCGCTGCTGGGCAAGATCAACGGCGCTGTCGGCAACTACAACGCTCACCTGTCGGCCTACCCTGAGATCGACTGGGAAGAGAACGCCCGCGCCTTCATCGAAGACGAGCTGGGCCTGGGCTTCAACCCGTACACCACACAGATCGAACCGCACGACTACATCGCCGAGCTGTTCGACGCGATCGCCCGCTTCAACACCATCCTGATCGACTTCGACCGCGACATCTGGGGCT
The DNA here is from genome assembly GCF_007993905.1 of Pseudomonas sp. SJZ077. NCBI lineage: Bacteria > Pseudomonadati > Pseudomonadota > Gammaproteobacteria > Pseudomonadales > Pseudomonadaceae > Pseudomonas > Pseudomonas sp. SJZ077. The sequence goes on along the minus strand of NZ_VIUJ01000016.1, from coordinate 124,481 downwards.
ACATTTCCCTGGGTTATTTCAAGCAGCGCACCATCGCTGGCGAAATCGGTTCGTCGACCATGCCGCACAAGGTCAACCCGATCGACTTCGAGAACTCCGAAGGCAACCTGGGTATCGCCAACGCGCTGTTCCAGCATTTGGCGAGCAAGCTGCCGATCTCCCGCTGGCAGCGTGACCTGACCGACTCCACCGTGCTGCGCAACCTCGGTGTCGGCTTCGCCCACAGCGTGATCGCGTACGAAGCCAGCCTCAAGGGCATCAGCAAACTGGAGCTCAACGCTCAGAAGATCGCAGCTGACCTGGACGCGTGCTGGGAAGTGCTGGCCGAGCCGATCCAGACCGTGATGCGTCGCTACAACATCGAAAACCCGTATGAAAAGCTGAAAGAGTTGACGCGTGGCAAGGGCATCAGCCCTGAAGCACTGCAAACTTTCATCGACGGCCTGGACATGCCAGCCGCTGCCAAGGCCGAGCTGAAATTGCTCACCCCGGCGAACTACATCGGTAACGCCGTGGCACAAGCCAAACGCATCTGATCGACCGTTTTACCCGTTTGAGACGCCCGGCAGCGCCGGGCGTTTTTATTCCCGTCTGAAAAGTGCATTTTTTCAATAGGTTACACATGAATCCTGACATTCCTCTTCAACTTCTGGGCGGCATCACGGCGCGCGAATTCCTGCGCGACTACTGGCAGAAAAAACCCCTGCTGATCCGTCAGGCGATTCCTGAATTCGAAAGTCCGATTGACGCCGACGAACTGGCTGGCCTGGCGCTGGAAGAAGAAGTTGAATCGCGCCTGGTAATCGAAAACGGCGAGCGCCCTTGGGAATTGCGTCGCGGTCCGTTCGCCGAAGACGAATTCAGCAAACTGCCGGAACGTGACTGGACCCTGCTGGTTCAAGCGGTTGACCAGTTCGTCCCGGAAGTTTCTGAGCTGCTGGAAAACTTCCGCTTCCTGCCGAGCTGGCGCGTCGACGACGTGATGATCAGCTTCGCCGCCCCGGGTGGCAGCGTCGGTCCGCACTTCGATAACTACGATGTGTTCCTGCTGCAGGGTCACGGCAAGCGCAACTGGAAAATCGGCCAGATGTGCGATTCCGAGAGCAAGTTGCTGCAACACGCGGACCTGCGCATCCTCGCTGATTTCGAAGCCACCGATGAGTGGGTCCTGGAACCTGGCGACATGCTCTACCTGCCGCCGCGCCTGGCCCACTGCGGTGTTGCGATTGATGACTGCATGACCTACTCGGTCGGCTTCCGCGCCCCGAGCGCTTCTGAAGTGCTGACTCACTTCACTGACTTCCTCAGCCAGTTCCTGACCGACGAAGAGCGCTACACCGATGCCGACGCCCTGCCGGCAGTCGATCCGCACCAGATTCAGCACGACGCCCTTGATCGCCTGAAAGCCTTGCTGGCCGAGCACATGAGCGACGAGCGCCTGCTGCTGACCTGGTTTGGCCAGTACATGACCGAGCCGCGCTACCCGGAACTCGTGGTAGGCCCGGAAGAGATCGAAGAAGACGACCTGCTTGCCAGCCTGGAGCAAGGCGCAATACTGATCCGCAACCCGAGCGCACGCCTGGCCTGGTCCGAAGTCGATGACGACCTGCTGCTGTTCGCCAGCGGCCAGAGCCGTTATCTGCCAGGCAAGCTGCGTGAGCTGCTGAAAATGATCTGCGCTGCCGACTCCCTGCACGCTGACAATCTGGGCGAGTGGCTGACCGACGAAGACAGCCGCGGCTTGCTGTGCGAACTGATCAAGCAAGGAAGCCTGGGGTTTGCCGATGAATAAAATTCACGTTCGTGTCGCAGACTGGCAAAAGGACAACGCCGAGATCCGGCGCATTCGTGAGACGGTGTTCATTGCCGAGCAATCCGTTCCGCCAGAATTGGAATGGGATGCGGATGACGCAACGGCGGTGCATTTCCTGGCCTTCGAAGGCGACTTTCCGATTGGCACCGCCCGCCTGCTGCCCGATGGGCACATTGGCCGGGTCTCGGTGCTGAAAGACTGGCGCGGTTTGAAAGTCGGCGATGCGCTGATGCAAGCGGTGATCGGTGAAGCCGAGAAGCGCGATCTGAAGCAGCAGATGCTGAGCGCACAGGTCCAGGCCACGGCGTTCTATGAGCGCCTGGGCTTCAGACAGGTCAGTGAGGAATTCCTGGAAGCCGGGATTTCTCATGTGGACATGGTGCGGCACTCCGCTTAATTCCTTGTGATGGGAGATTACTGTGGCGAGGGAGCTTGCTCCCGCTGGGGCGCGAAGCGGCCCCAAGATTTTTAGGGCTGCTGTGCAGCCCAGCGGGAGCAAGCTCCCTCGCCACAAAAGCCCGCCAGAACACCACAAAACGCCTCGCCATCGACCGATGCCGGGGCGTTTTGCTGTCTACGATTCAACTTGCCCCACGCCGGGCCGACAAACTGGCAATATCAACACTTCAAGATGTCGGAGATAACGGATATGTCCCTACGCACCCTGCTCACCACGCTGCTGCTGACGTGCAGTTTTTCAGTCATGGCAGCCACCGAGATCGTGCCCCTGAATTACCACACCAGCGCCGATATGCTACCCATGGCACAGGATTTCATCGGCAAGGACGGCCAGGTCAGCGCTTACGGCAACCAACTGATTGTCAACGCAGAACAGCGCAAGATCGACGAACTTAAGGCCCTTGTTGCACAACTCGACGTTGCTGCAAAGCGCCTGCTGATCACGGTCGACACTAACGAAAACAACTTCCAGGGCGACCAGGGCTACTCGGTCAACGGCGCCAAACCGAGCCAGACGCGCATCATCAATCGCAGCACCGATAGCCGTGATGGCGGCATCCAGCAGATTCAGGCCAGTGAAGGCACACCGGCGCTGATTCAGGTCGGCCAAAGCGTCCCGCTCACCAGCACTCAGACCGATTCCTATGGTGATCTGCGCAGCCAGACCGAGTACCGCAACGTCACTCAGGGCTTCTACGTCACCGCCAGCGTTACCGGCGACATCGTTCACCTGGCGATCAGTACCAACCGTGACCGCATGAGCCAGGAACGTCCCGATGTAGTGAATGTGCAAAGTACCGACACAACTGTCACAGGACGCTTGGGCGAGTGGATCACCCTGGCCGGTGTGAATCGTCAGACCCAGGCCGATAAACAGGGCCTGACCCGCAGCCACTCGACTCAGGGCCGGGATGACATGACGTTGCGGGTGAAAGTCGATACTTTGGACTAAACCACCGAAAACTGACTGATTAGTCGTATTAGACCAAAGATGTAGTGCCCGAAAAAAAGCACTACAAAACGTTTGACGATACAAAAAAGCAAAGGCATGATGGCCTCGCTCCCGCTAATCAGGGGCCCTGGCAAGGGCCTTCGAGGCGCTGCTCGCATCTACCCCGCGAGCCGCTTCGTGTCTGTACCGCCCACAAGGTGTGTTTGACGAGGTTGCCGACTGGAACGAAGTTGTCCCGAGGGACGGAAGCGTAATTAGGTAACCCGGCTCCACACTGAAGTTCGTACCAAGGCCCACGACGCCCGAATGCGCTCGCCAGTTCGCCCTTACCTGCTCACTTCCCCTCGAGCCCATCGTTCATCCCGTCGCCAATCCCGCCGAATCCGACTTGACCACCTAAGCTTCTGGTCAGCGAGCAGCCTCTTACGCCCCAATTGAATCGCGTACTTGGCAGGAGCAGGAATTTTCCACACAGACCTATGCGACGAGGTTTATCTCCATGGCACTGACACGCGAACAGCAAATTGCAGCCCTCGAAAAAGATTGGGCTGAAAACCCACGCTGGAAAGGCGTGACACGCGCTTACTCCGCTGCTGACGTCGTCCGCCTGCGTGGCTCGGTTCAACCTGAGCACACCTTTGCAAAACTGGGCGCCGAGAAGCTGTGGAACCTGGTCACCCAGGGCGCCAAGCCATCCTTCCGTCCTGATAAAGATTTCGTCAACTGCATGGGCGCCCTGACCGGCGGCCAGGCTGTACAACAAGTCAAAGCCGGTATCCAGGCAATCTACCTGTCGGGCTGGCAGGTTGCTGCGGACAACAACTCCGCCGAATCGATGTACCCGGACCAGTCGCTGTACCCGGTGGACTCGGTTCCAACCGTGGTCAAGCGCATCAACAACTCGTTCCGTCGTGCCGACCAGATCCAGTGGAAAGCCGGCAAAGGCCCGGGCGATGAAGGTTACATCGACTACTTCGCACCGATCGTGGCTGACGCTGAAGCCGGTTTCGGCGGCGTTCTGAACGCTTACGAGCTGATGAAGAGCATGATCGAAGCAGGCGCCGCCGGCGTTCACTTCGAAGACCAACTGGCTTCCGTGAAAAAATGCGGCCACATGGGCGGCAAAGTACTGGTTCCTACCCAGGAAGCTGTACAGAAGCTGACCGCTGCTCGTCTGGCAGCTGACGTTGCTGGCACACCGACCATCATTTTGGCTCGTACCGACGCTAACGCGGCTGACCTGCTGACTTCCGATTGCGACCCATACGACCAGCCGTTCGTGACTGGCGAACGTACTCAGGAAGGCTTCTACAAAGTACGCGCCGGCCTGGACCAGGCGATCGCTCGCGGCCTGGCTTACGCTCCGTACGCCGACCTGATCTGGTGCGAAACCGCCAAGCCGGACCTGGACGAAGCGCGTCGTTTCGCTGAAGCGATCAAAAAGGAATACCCGGACCAACTGCTGTCGTACAACTGCTCGCCTTCCTTCAACTGGAAGAAAAACCTGGACGACGCGACCATCGCCAAGTTCCAGCGCGAACTGTCCGCCATGGGTTACAAGCACCAGTTCATCACCCTGGCCGGCATTCACAACATGTGGCACAGCATGTTCAACCTGGCGCACGACTACGCCCGCAACGACATGACTGCCTACGTGAAACTGCAAGAGCAAGAGTTCGCTGACGCTTCGAAGGGCTACACCTTCGTGGCTCACCAGCAGGAAGTGGGCACCGGCTACTTCGACGACATGACCACCGTGATTCAAGGTGGCACGTCTTCGGTAACCGCCCTGACCGGTTCGACTGAAGAAGAACAGTTCCACTGATCTGATTCGCCTGAGCAAACGGCCGTTGCGGACCGAATAGAAAGCTAACCGCAACGTCGCACATCTGACGCCCCGACTGGTTCGGGGCGTTTTTTTTGCCTGCATTTTTTGAAACACCACCGCCCCCCCCCCGTAGGGGCGAGGCTTGCCCGCGAAGAACGATGACGCGGTAAGTCTGGAGCACCGCGGCGTATTCTTCGCGGGCAAGCCTCGCTCCTACGGGGGAACGCGTGCAGCCAAAAACCTTGATTCAGAGCAGTTTCAAGATCAGGAAAGCAGGGTAAAACAACCCCGCCCGCTACTTGTAGTAACGCGCATATAAGACAACTTCCCCGCCCCAACCTGGATAACCAGTTTAAAAACCATCGCAAACAATAATGATTGTCATTTGGCGGCAACTATGTTCGTTACATTCCCTACAAAACAATATTGATGAAAACCCGGCTAATGCCCGCAACGCATGGGCTGCGTGGCATTGGAGGTGCGCTATGTCCTTATTCCTGTAAATAATTTCGCTATAGGAATTTTACTTGCACGGTGTTGTGCCATAAAATCAGCGGGATTGATTGCTGCGACATATCGTCACTGCGTTGTTTCTTTTTCAAGCTCAGAGACCTTTGCTCTCTGTTAAGGATTTCCAGCATGCCCGAAGCGACAGGACTCATGGCCCACAACTGGGGCTTTGCCATTTTCCTTCTGGGCGTTGTCGGCCTCTGCGCCTTCATGCTCGGCGTCTCCAGCCTCCTCGGGTCAAAAGCCTGGGGCCGCAGCAAAAACGAACCGTTCGAGTCAGGCATGCTACCTACAGGTGGCGCCCGCTTGCGGCTCTCAGCCAAATTCTATCTGGTCGCGATGCTCTTCGTGATCTTCGATATCGAAGCCCTCTTTCTCTTTGCCTGGTCTGTGTCCGTCCGCGAAAGCGGCTGGACCGGATTCGTCGAAGCTCTCGTTTTCATAGCAATTCTGTTGGCAGGTCTTGTCTACCTGTTCCGAGTGGGCGCCCTTGACTGGGCTCCGGAAGCTCGTCGCAAGCGGCAGGCGAAGCTGAAACAATGAGGCTTTGGCAATGCAATACAATCTCACCAGGATCGACCCCGATGCTCCTAACGAGCAGTATCCGATTGGCGAACGGGAAACCGTTTCCGATCCGTTAGAAGATCAAGTCCACAAAAACATCTTCATGGGCAAGCTCGAAGACGTGCTTAACGGCACAGTCAACTGGGGGCGCAAGAACTCCCTGTGGCCGTATAACTTCGGTCTTTCGTGCTGCTACGTGGAAATGACCACCGCCTTCACGGCGCCCCACGACATCGCGCGCTTTGGCGCCGAGGTTATCCGGGCATCGCCGCGCCAGGCGGATTTCATGGTTATCGCTGGTACCTGCTTCATCAAGATGGCGCCGATCATTCAGCGTCTCTACGAGCAAATGCTCGAACCTAAATGGGTTATCTCCATGGGTTCGTGCGCCAACTCCGGTGGCATGTACGACATCTACTCCGTCGTTCAAGGGGTGGACAAGTTCCTGCCCGTGGACGTCTACGTGCCTGGCTGCCCGCCCCGCCCTGAAGCTTTTTTGCAAGGCTTGATGCTCTTGCAAGAGTCGATTGGACAGGAGCGTCGTCCGCTTTCCTGGGTCGTCGGTGATCAAGGCGTGTACCGCGCCGAGATGCCTTCGCAAAAGGAACAGCGCCGCGAACAGCGAATCGCAGTCACCAACCTGCGCAGCCCCGACGAAGTCTGATCCAGCTCTGCTTCTTTAATAGAACGAGAACCTGGCTTCATTCTTTACGTTGACCGAAAGCGATAAATAACCATGACTACAGGCAGTGCTCTGTACATCCCGCCTTATAAGGCAGACGACCAGGATGTGGTCGTCGAACTGAACAACCGTTTTGGCCCCGAGGCGTTCACCGCCCAGCCTACCCGCACCGGCATGCCGGTGCTTTGGGTTGCCCGTGCCAAACTCGTCGAAGTCCTGACCTTCCTGCGCAACCTGCCCAAGCCGTACGTCATGCTCTATGACCTGCACGGCGTGGACGAGCGTCTGCGCACCAAGCGTCAAGGGCTGCCAAGCGGCGCCGACTTCACTGTGTTCTATCACTTGATGTCGATCGAACGTAATAGTGACGTCATGATCAAGGTCGCCTTGTCCGAGAGCGACCTTAGCGTGCCGACCGTGACCGGTATCTGGCCGAACGCCAACTGGTACGAGCGTGAAGTGTGGGACATGTACGGCATCAACTTTGCCGGTCACCCGCACCTGACCCGCATCATGATGCCGCCGACCTGGGAAGGTCACCCGCTGCGCAAGGACTTCCCGGCCCGTGCCACCGAGTTCGATCCGTTCAGCCTGACCCTGGCCAAGCAACAGCTTGAGGAAGAAGCCGCGCGCTTCAAGCCTGAAGACTGGGGCATGAAGCGTTCTGGGGCGAACGAGGACTACATGTTCCTCAACCTCGGTCCTAACCACCCTTCTGCGCACGGTGCGTTCCGCATCATCCTGCAGCTGGACGGTGAAGAGATCGTCGACTGCGTGCCGGACGTCGGTTACCACCACCGTGGTGCCGAGAAGATGGCCGAGCGTCAGTCCTGGCACAGTTTCATTCCGTACACCGACCGTATCGACTACCTCGGCGGCGTGATGAACAACCTGCCGTACGTGCTCTCGGTCGAGAAGCTGGCCGGCATCAAGGTGCCCGAGAAGGTCGACGTCATCCGCATCATGATGGCCGAGTTCTTCCGGATCACCAGCCACCTGCTGTTCCTGGGGACTTACATCCAGGACGTCGGCGCCATGACCCCGGTGTTCTTCACGTTCACCGACCGTCAGAAGGCGTACACGGTGATCGAAGCCATTACCGGTTTCCGTCTGCACCCGGCGTGGTACCGCATCGGCGGCGTCGCTCACGACCTGCCACGCGGCTGGGAAAAACTGGTGAAAGACTTCGTCGAGTGGATGCCAAAGCGCCTGGACGAATACCAGAAAGCCGCGCTGGACAACAGCATCCTCAAAGGCCGGACCATCGGTGTCGCCGCCTACAACACCAAAGAAGCCTTCGAATGGGGCGTCACTGGTGCAGGCTTGCGTTCGACCGGTTGCGACTTCGACCTGCGCAAAGCGCGCCCGTACTCCGGTTACGAGAACTTCGAATTCGAAGTGCCGCTGGCCGTCAATGGCGATGCCTACGATCGTTGCATCGTGCGCGTCGAAGAAATGCGCCAGAGCATCAAGATCATCGAGCAGTGCATGCGCAACATGCCGGAAGGCCCGTACAAGGCGGATCACCCGCTGACCACGCCGCCACCGAAAGAACGCACGCTGCAGCACATCGAGACCCTGATCACGCACTTCCTGCAAGTTTCGTGGGGCCCGGTCATGCCGGCCAACGAATCCTTCCAGATGATCGAAGCGACCAAGGGCATCAACAGTTATTACCTGACGAGCGATGGCGGCACCATGAGCTACCGCACCCGGATTCGCACCCCAAGCTTCCCGCACCTGCAGCAGATCCCTTCGGTGATCAAAGGCAGCATGGTCGCGGACTTGATCGCGTACCTGGGTAGTATCGATTTCGTTATGGCCGACGTGGACCGCTAAGCATGAACAGCACGCTTATCCAGACAGACCGTTTCACCTTGAGTGAAACCGAGCGCTCGGCCATCGAGCACGAGCTGCATCACTACGAAGACCCGCGCGCGGCGTCGATCGAAGCCCTGAAGATCGTCCAGAAGGAACGTGGCTGGGTGCCTGACGGCGCGCTCTACGCCATCGGCGAGATCCTCGGCATCCCGGCGAGCGACGTTGAAGGCGTGGCAACGTTCTATAGCCAGATCTTCCGTCAGCCGGTCGGCCGTCACATCATTCGCGTCTGCGACAGCATGGTCTGCTACATCGGCGGCCATGAATCGGTGGTCAGCGAAATCCAGAGCAATCTGGGTATCGGCCTGGGTCAGACCACCGCCGACGGTCGTTTCACCCTGCTGCCGGTCTGCTGCCTCGGCAACTGTGACAAGGCGCCGGCGTTGATGATCGACGACGACACTTTCGGCGATGTGCAGCCTGCCGGCGTTGCCAAATTGCTCGAGGGCTACGTATGACCCTGACTTCCTTCGGTCCAGCCAACCGCATCAAGCGTTCGGCCGAGACTCACCCGCTGACCTGGCGTCTGCGCGACGACGGCGAAGCTGTCTGGCTCGACGAGTACCAGGCCAAGAACGGTTACGCGGCAGCGCGCAAAGCGTTCGCTGACATGGCTCAGGACGACATCGTCCAGACCGTGAAAGACGCCGGCCTTAAAGGTCGCGGCGGTGCAGGCTTCCCCACGGGCGTGAAGTGGGGCCTGATGCCCAAAGACGAATCCATCAACATCCGCTACCTGCTGTGCAACGCGGACGAGATGGAACCGAACACCTGGAAAGACCGCATGCTGATGGAGCAACTGCCCCATCTGCTGATCGAAGGCATGCTGATCAGTGCTCGCGCGCTGAAAACCTACCGTGGCTACATCTTCCTGCGTGGCGAATACACCACCGCCGCCAAGCACCTCAACCGTGCCGTGGAAGAAGCCAAGGCAGCCGGTCTGCTGGGCAAGAACATCCTGGGCAGCGGCTTCGATTTCGAGCTGTTCGTCCACACCGGCGCCGGGCGTTACATCTGCGGTGAAGAAACCGCACTGATCAACTCCCTGGAAGGCCGTCGCGCCAACCCGCGTTCCAAGCCGCCCTTCCCTGCGGCCGTTGGCGTGTGGGGCAAGCCAACTTGCGTGAACAACGTTGAAACCCTGTGCAACGTGCCGGCGATCATTGCCGACGGCGTGGACTGGTACAAATCGTTGGCCCGCGAAGGCAGCGAAGACATGGGCACCAAGCTCATGGGCTTCTCCGGCAAGGTCAAGAACCCGGGCCTGTGGGAATTGCCGTTCGGCGTCACCGGTCGCGAGTTGTTCGAAGACTACGCCGGCGGCATGCGCGATGGCTTCAAGCTCAAGTGCTGGCAGCCAGGCGGCGCCGGTACCGGTTTCCTGTTGCCGGAACACCTGGACGCACAAATGTACGCCGGCGGCATCGCCAAAGTGGGCACCCGTATGGGTACCGGCCTGGCCATGGCGGTGGACGACAGCGTCAACATGGTGTCCCTGCTGCGCAACATGGAAGAGTTCTTCTCCCGTGAATCGTGCGGTTTCTGCACCCCGTGCCGTGACGGTTTGCCGTGGAGCGTCAAGCTTCTGCGCGCCATCGAAAACGGTGAAGGGCAAGCCGGCGATATCGAGACCCTGCTGGGTCTGGTCGGTTTCCTCGGCCCAGGCAAGACCTTCTGTGCTCACGCACCGGGCGCCGTGGAGCCGTTGGGCAGCGCAATCAAATACTTCCGCCACGAGTTCGAAGCCGGCATCGCGCCCACCAGCGCCGTCGTCCCGCCTCTGGCAAGGCCGATCGTAGTCGGCGCGTAAACGCTTAAAAAAGCGAAGGGTCCGTGCCCTTCGCTTTGTCGTGTGATGACGCCGTAAACGGCTGTGTTGATTCACGCGAATAACAAGATTCCATTAGCCACGCCCGCTGACACCGGGCCAACGAAGAACTTTGAACCATGGCCACTATCCACGTAGACGGCAAAGAGCTCGAAGTCGATGGGGCAGACAACCTGTTACAGGCGTGTCTGTCGCTAGGCCTCGATATCCCTTATTTCTGCTGGCACCCAGCCCTAGGCAGCGTTGGCGCTTGCCGCCAGTGCGCGGTCAAGCAGTACACCGACGAGAACGACAAGCGTGGTCGGATCGTCATGTCCTGCATGACCCCCGCCACCGACGGCAGCTGGATCTCCATCGACGACGAAGAAGCGAAAGTGTTTCGCGCCAGCGTCGTCGAATGGCTGATGACCAACCACCCTCACGACTGCCCGGTCTGTGAAGAAGGCGGTCACTGCCACCTGCAAGACATGACGGTGATGACCGGCCACAACGAGCGCCGTTATCGCTTCACCAAGCGTACCCACCAGAACCAGCAACTGGGCCCGTTCATTTCCCACGAAATGAACCGCTGCATCGCCTGCTACCGCTGCGTGCGCTTCTATAAGGATTACGCCGGCGGCACCGACCTCGGTGTGTTCGGCGCCCACGACAACGTGTACTTCGGTCGCGTTGAAGACGGCACCCTGGAAAGCGAGTTCTCCGGCAACCTCACCGAGGTCTGCCCGACCGGTGTGTTCACCGACAAGACTCACTCCGAGCGCTACAACCGCAAGTGGGACATGCAGTTCTCGCCGAGCATCTGCCATGGCTGCTCCAGCGGTTGCAACATCTCCCCGGGCGAGCGCTACGGTGAACTGCGTCGTATCGAAAACCGCTTCAACGGTTCGGTCAACCAGTACTTCCTGTGCGACCGTGGCCGTTTCGGCTATGGCTACGTCAACCGCGAAGACCGCCCGCGTCAGCCATTGCTGGCCAACGGCGCCAAGCTGGGCCTGGACGAAGCGCTGGATAAAGCCGCCGACCTGCTGCGTGGTCGCAACATTGTCGGTATCGGTTCGCCACGTGCCAGCCTCGAAAGCAACTACGCGTTGCGCGAACTGGTCGGCGCCGAGCACTTCTACTCCGGTATCGAAGCCGCCGAGCTGGAACGCATTCGCCTGGTCATGCAGGTGTTGAAAGACAGCCCGCTGCCGATCCCGAACATGCGCGACATCGAAGATCACGATGCGATTTTCGTCCTCGGCGAAGACCTGACCCAGACCGCTGCACGTATGGCCCTGTCCCTGCGTCAATCGGTCAAAGGCAAAGCCGAAGACATGGCCGATGCCATGCGCGTTCAGCCTTGGCTCGACGCGGCAGTGAAGAACATCGGTCAGCACGCGCTGAACCCGCTGTTCATCGCCAGCCTGGCTGAAACCAAGCTCGACGACATCGCTGAAGAATGCGTTCACGCCGCTCCAGACGACCTGGCGCGCATCGGTTTCGCCGTGGCTCACGCCCTCGACGCCAGCGCCCCGGCGGTTGAAGGCCTCGATGCTGAAGCCCTCGAACTGGCCAAGCGCATCGCCGACGCCCTGCTCGCGGCCAAGCGCCCGCTGATCATTGCCGGCACTTCCCTGGGCTCCAAAGCCCTGATCGAAGCCGCCGCCAACATCGCCAAAGCCTTGAAGCTGCGCGAGAAGAACGGCTCCATCAGCCTGATCGTGCCAGAGGCCAACAGCCTCGGCCTGGCCATGCTCGGTGGTGACTCGGTCGACGCAGCGCTGCAAGCCGTGATCGACGGCAAGGCCGACGCCCTCGTCGTGCTGGAAAACGATCTGTACACCCGCACCGACAAAGCCAAGGTTGATGCTGCCCTGACCGCCGCGAAAGTGGTGATCGTTGCAGACCATCAGAAAACCGCCACCAGCGATCGCGCGCACCTGGTTCTGCCAGCGGCCAGCTTCGCTGAAGGCGACGGTACGTTGGTCAGCCAGGAAGGTCGCGCCCAGCGCTTCTTCCAGGTGTTCGACCCGACTTACCTCGACGCGAGCATCCTGGTTCACGAAGGCTGGCGCTGGCTGCATGCCCTGCGCGCCACCCTGTTGAACCAGCCGATCGACTGGACCCAACTGGACCACGTCACCGCCGCCGTCGCCGCCAGCACACCGCAACTGGCGGGCATCGTCGACGCTGCGCCGTCCGCCGCGTTCCGCATCAAAGGCCTGAAACTGGCTCGCGAACCGCTGCGTTACTCCGGCCGTACCGCCATGCGCGCCGACATCAGCGTGCACGAACCGCGTACTTCCCAGGACATCGACACCGCGTTCTCCTTCTCCATGGAAGGTTACTCGGGCTCGGTCGAACCGCGTCAGCAAGTGCCATTCGCCTGGTCTCCGGGCTGGAACTCGCCGCAGGCCTGGAACAAGTTCCAGGACGAAGTCGGTGGTCACATCCGCGCTGGCGACCCGGGCACCCGCCTGATCGAAAGCACCGGTGATTCGCTGAACTGGTTCGCGGCTGTTCCACGTGCATTTAACCCGGCGCCGGGCACTTGGCAGGTTGTGCCGTTCTTCCACCTGTTCGGCAGCGAAGAGACCTCTTCCAAAGCCGCGCCGGTTCAGGAACGCATCCCGGCCGCTTACGTGTCGCTGGCCAAGTCCGAAGCCGATCGCCTGGGTGTCAATGACGGCGCCCTGCTCAGCTTGAACGTGGCTGGCCAGACCTTGCGTCTGCCGCTGCGCATCAACGAAGAGCTGGGTGCCGGTCTGGTCGCATTGCCGGCCGGTATCGCCGGCATTCCGCCAGCGATTTTTGGCAAAACCGTTGACGGTCTGCAGGAGGCAGCTCAATGACCTGGTTCACGCCTGAAGTGATTGACGTGATCATCGCGGTCCTCAAGGCCATCGTGATTCTGCTCGCCGTGGTGGTGTGCGGCGCGCTGCTGAGCTGGGTCGAGCGTCGTCTGCTCGCGCTCTGGCAGGACCGTTACGGTCCGAACCGCGTCGGCCCGTTCGGCGCATTCCAGATTGCAGCCGACATGATCAAGATGTTCTTCAAGGAAGACTGGACGCCACCGTTCGCCGACAAGGTGATCTTCACCCTGGCACCGGTCGTGGCCATGAGCGCCTTGCTGATTGCCTTCGCGATCATCCCGATCACCCCGACCTGGGGTGTGGCGGACATCAACATCGGCATCCTGTTCTTCTTCGCCATGGCCGGTCTGTCGGTCTACGCGGTGCTGTTTGCCGGCTGGTCCAGTAACAACAAGTTCGCCCTGCTGGGCAGCTTGCGGGCCTCGGCGCAAACCGTGTCGTACGAAGTGTTCATGGGCCTGTCGCTGATGGGCATCGTGATCCAGGTCGGCTCGTTCAACATGCGCGACATCGTTGAATACCAGGCGCAGAACCTGTGGTTCGTGATTCCGCAGATCTTCGGTTTCCTGACCTTCTTCATCGCCGGCGTCGCCGTGACTCACCGTCACCCGTTCGACCAGCCGGAAGCGGAGCAGGAACTGGCCGACGGTTACCACATTGAATATGCCGGCATGAAATGGGGCATGTTCTTCGTCGGCGAGTACATCGGCATCGTGTTGATTTCGGCGCTGCTGGTGACCTTGTTCTTCGGCGGCTGGCACGGTCCGTTCGGCATTCTGCCGCAGATCCCGTTCATCTGGTTCGCGCTCAAAACCGCGTTCTTCATCATGTTCTTCATCCTGCTGCGCGCCTCGATCCCGCGCCCACGGTATGACCAAGTGATGGATTTCAGCTGGAAGTTCTGCCTGCCGCTGACCCTCGTCAACATGCTGGTGACCGCTGCGATCGTGTTGCTCAACACGCCCGCCGTCGCGGCTCAGTGAGGATAGAGAATCATGAAGTACATATTTGACATCGTGCATGGCTTCTTCACCCAGCTTCGCAGCCTGGTGATGATCTTCGGCCATGCCTTCCGCAAGCGCGACACGCTGCAGTACCCGGAAGAAGCCGTGTACCTGCCGCCGCGCTTTCGTGGCCGTATCGTCCTGACCCGCGACCCTGATGGCGAAGAGCGTTGTGTCGCCTGCAACCTGTGCGCCGTGGCGTGCCCGGTTGGCTGCATCTCGCTGCAGAAAGCTGAAACCGAAGACGGTCGCTGGTACCCGGACTTCTTCCGCATCAACTTCTCGCGCTGCATTTTCTGCGGCCTCTGCGAGGAAGCCTGCCCGACCACCGCGATCCAGCTGACACCGGATTTCGAGATGGCCGAGTTCAAACGTCAGGACCTGGTTTACGAGAAAGAAGATCTGCTGATCTCCGGCCCCGGTAAAAACCCTGATTACAACTTCTATCGTGTTGCAGGTATGGCGATTGCCGGGAAGCCTAAAGGCTCCGCGCAGAATGAAGCCCAGCCGATCAACGTGAAGAGCTTGCTGCCTTAAGGAAGAAAGATGGAATTCGCTTTCTATTTCGCATCGGGTATCGCTGTGATGTCCACGCTTCGCGTGATCACCAACACTAACCCTGTGCACGCCCTGCTCTACCTGATCATTTCGCTGATCGCCGTGGCCATGACGTTCTTCGCCCTCGGCGCACCGTTTGCCGGTGTGCTGGAAGTGATCGCCTACGCTGGCGCCATCATGGTGCTGTTCGTGTTCGTGGTGATGATGCTGAACCTGGGCCCTGCCTCGGTTCAGCAAGAGCGCGTCTGGCTCAAGCCCGGCATCTGGCTCGGACCGGTCGCCCTCGGCACCCTGCTGCTGGTTGAACTGTTGTACGTACTGTTCAGCGACGCCAGCGGCCAGGCCATCGGCCACACCACCGTAGACGCCAAGGCCGTGGGCATCAGCCTGTTCGGTCCTTATCTGCTGGTGGTCGAACTCGCCTCGATGCTGCTGCTTGCCGCAGCCGTCACGGCGTTCCACTTGGGCCGCAACGAAGCCAAGGAGCAATGACGATGCCTGCTATCCCTTTGGAGCATGGTCTGGCGGTCGCCGGCATCTTGTTCTGCCTCGGTCTGGTCGGCCTGATGGTCCGGCGCAACATTCTCTTCGTGCTGATGAGCCTGGAGATCATGATGAATGCCTCCGCCTTGGCCTTCATCGTCGCCGGTAGCCGCTGGGGTCAGCCGGATGGACAGATCATGTTCATCCTGGTGATCAGCCTGGCAGCCGCCGAGGCCAGTATTGGCCTGGCGATTCTGTTGCAGCTGTATCGCCGCTTCCACACTCTCGATATCGACGCTGCCAGCGAGATGCGCGGATGAATCTTCTCTATCTGACTTTCGTATTCCCTCTCATAGGTTTCCTGCTGCTGTCGTTCTCACGCGGCCGCTTCTCGGAAAACCTGTCGGCGCTGATTGGCGTCGGTTCCATCGGCTTGTCTGCCATTGTCACGGCCTACGTGATCTGGCAATTCAACGTCGCCCCGCCGGAAGGCGGTCACTACACGCAAGTGTTGTGGCAGTGGATGGCGGTGGAAGGCTTCACGCCGAACTTCGCGCTGTACCTGGATGGCCTGTCCGTGACCATGCTCGGCGTGGTCGTCGGTGTCGGCTTCCTGATCCACCTGTTTGCGTCCTGGTACATGCGCGGTGAAGCCGGTTACTCGCGCTTCTTCGCCTACACCAACCTGTTTATCGCCAGCATGCTGTTCCTGGTCCTGGGCGATAACCTGTTGTTCCTGTACTTCGGTTGGGAAGGCGTGGGCCTGTGCTCGTACCTGTTGATCGGTTTCTACTACAGCAACCGCAACAACGGTAATGCGGCACTCAAAGCCTTCATCGTGACCCGTATCGGCGACGTGTTCATGGCGATCGGCCTGTTCATCCTGTTCCAACAGTTGGGCACGCTGAACATCCAGGAACTGCTGGTGCTGGCACCGCAGAAATTCCAGGCCGGCGACTTCTGGATGGTCATGGCCACCCTGATGCTGCTGGGCGGCGCTGTCGGTAAATCCGCGCAACTGCCACTGCAAACCTGGCTGGCGGACGCAATGGCCGGTCCTACCCCTGTTTCGGCACTGATCCACGCCGCAACGATGGTGACCGCGGGCGTCTACCTGATTGCCCGTACCCACGGCCTGTTTGCGTTGGCGCCGGACATCCTGCAGCTCGTTGGCATCGTCGGCGGCGTGACCCTGGTACTCGCCGGTTTTGCCGCACTGGTCCAGACCGACATCAAACGTATCCTCGCCTACTCGACCATGAGCCAGATCGGCTACATGTTCCTGGCGCTGGGCGTTGGCGCATGGGATGGCGCGATTTTCCACCTGATGACCCACGCCTTCTTCAAGGCACTGTTGTTCCTTGCGTCCGGTGCGGTGATCGTTGCCTGCCACCATGAGCAGAACATCTTCAAGATGGGCGGCCTGTGGAAGAAACTGCCGCTGGCCTACGCCAGCTTCATCGTCGGCGGCGCGGCACTGTCCGCCCTGCCACTGGTGACCGCAGGCTTCTACTCCAAGGACGAAATCCTCTGGGAAGCGTTTGCCAGCGGCAACCACGGTCTGCTCTACGCAGGTCTGGTCGGCGCGTTCATGACTTCGCTGTACACCTTCCGCCTGATCTTCATCGCGTTCCACGGTGAAGCGAAGACTGAAGCGCACGCCGGTCACGGCATCGCTCACTGGTTGCCGCTGTCGGTGCTGATCGTGCTGTCGACCTTCGTCGGCGCCATGATCGTTCCGCCACTGCACGGCGTGCTGCCGGAAAGCGTCGGCCATGCCGGCGGCGAAGCCAAGCACAGCCTGGAAATCGCCTCGGGCGCCATCGCCCTGGCCGGTATCCTGCTGGCCGCGCTGCTGTTCCTCGGCAAGCGTCGTTTCGTCACTGCAATCGCCAACAGCGGCATCGGCCGCTTCCTTTCGGCCTGGTGGTTCGCTGCCTGGGGCTTCGACTGGATCTACGACAAACTGTTCGTCAAGCCATACCTTGCGATCAGCCACGCACTGCGCAAAGACCCGCTCGACCAGACCATCGGTCTGATCCCGCGTATGGCCAAAGGCGGTCACACCGCCCTGAGCCGTACCGAAACCGGTCAACTGCGTTGGTACGCGGCATCGATGGCAGCCGGCTCCGTGCTGGTCATCGGCGCCATCGTGCTGGTAGCGGTCTGAATATGAACCTTGCGAACTTGCGAAAGGAATTGAGCCCGTCATGATTCTGCCTTGGCTAATCCTGATCCCCTTCATCGGCGGCCTGCTGTGCTGGATGGGTGAGCGCTTCGGCGCTACCCTCCCCCGCTGGATTGCGCTGTTGACCATGACCCTGGAACTCGCGCTCGGCCTCTGGCTGTGGGCCCACGGTAATTATTCATTTGCTCCGGCGCCTGGCGCCGATCCGACCTGGGCGCTTGAGTTCAAGCACATCTGGATCGAGCGCTTCGGCATCAGCGTGCACCTGGCGCTCGACGGCCTGTCGCTGCTGATGATCCTGCTGACCGGTCTGCTGGGTATCCTCTCGGTACTCTGCTCGTGGAAAGAGATCCAGCGTCACGTTGGCTTCTTCCACTTGAACCTGATGTGGATCCTGGGCGGTGTCGTCGGCGTGTTCCTCGCTCTCGACCTGTTCATGTTCTTCTTCTTCTGGGAAATGATGCTGGTGCCGATGTACTTCCTCATCGCGCTCTGGGGTCACAGTTCTTCGGACGGCAAGAAAACCCGGATCTACGCGGCGACCAAGTTCTTCATCTTCACTCAGGCGTCCGGCCTGATCATGTTGGTGGCGATCCTGGGTCTGGTGTTGGTCAACTTCAACAGCACCGGCGTGATCACGTTCAACTACGCCGACCTGCTGAAAACCAAGATGTCGCTCACCACCGAGTACATCCTGATGCTCGGCTTCTTCATCGCCTTCGCGGTGAAGCTGCCGGTGGTGCCGTTCCACTCCTGGCTGCCTGACGCTCATGCCCAGGCACCAACCGCAGGTTCGGTCGACCTGGCCGGTATCTTGTTGAAGACGGCGGCTTACGGTCTGCTGCGTTTCGCCCTGCCGCTGTTCCCGAATGCCTCGGCCGAGTTCGCGCCGATTGCCATGACCCTGGGCCTGATCGGGATCTTCTACGGTGCGTTCCTGGCCTTCGCCCAAACCGACATCAAGCGTCTGATCGCCTACTCCTCCGTTTCCCACATGGGCTTCGTGTTGATCGGCATCTACTCCGGCAGCCAACTGGCGCTGCAGGGCGCGGTGATGCAGATGCTGGCGCACGGTCTGTCGGCCGCGGCACTCTTTATCCTCAGCGGTCAGTTGTACGAACGCACCCACACCCGCGACATGCGTGAAATGGGTGGCCTGTGGTCGAAGATCGCTTACCTGCCAGCCATCAGCCTGTTCTTTGCCGCCGCGTCCCTAGGCTTGCCGGGTACCGGTAACTTTGTGGGTGAGTTCCTGATCCTGATCGGCACGTTCCCGGCCGCCCCATGGATCACGATCATCGCGACGTCCGGTCTGGTGTTCGGTTCGGTCTACTCGCTGATCATGATCCACCGTGCCTACTTCGGCCCGTCCAAATCGGACGCGGTGCTGCATGGCATGGATGGTCGCGAACTGATCATGGTGGTCGGTCTGGCGGCACTGCTGATTTACATCGGCGTGTACCCGCAACCGTTCCTCGATACCTCTGCTGCGACGATGCATGGCGTGCAGCAATGGCTCGGCACCGCCTTCACTCAACTCGCTTCGGCCCGGTAAGAGCGCTATGGAATTCACGACTCAACACTTTATTGCGCTTGCGCCGTTGTTGATCACCAGCGCCACGATCATCGTGGTGATGCTGGCAATCGCCTGGCGCCGCAACCACTCACAGACCTTCCTGATCTCCGTGGCGGGTCTGAACCTGGCGTTGCTGTCGATCCTGCCAGCCCTGAAAGTCGCGCCCCTGGCCGTGACTCCGTTGCTGCAGATCGACACCTTCGCTTGCCTGTACATGGCGCTGATCCTGGTCGCCACCCTCGCCTGTGTAACCCTCGCCCACGCCTACCTCGGCGATGGCGGTTCGGGTTACCCGGGCAACCGTGAAGAACTTTACCTGCTGATCCTGATGGCCGCCGCCGGTGGCCTGGTCCTGGTCAGCGCGCAGCACCTGGCCGGGTTGTTCATCGGTCTGGAACTGCTTTCGGTGCCGGTCTACGGTCTGGTGGCGTATGCCTTCTTCAACAAGCGCTCGCTGGAAGCCGGTATCAAGTACATGGTGCTGTCGGCGGCCGGTTCGGCGTTCCTGTTGTTCGGCATGGCCCTGCTCTACGCCGACTCCGGCAGCCTGAGCTTCGTCGGTATCGGCCAGGCCCTCGCGGCCACCGGCCTGCCAAGCTCGCTGGCACAACTGGGCCTGGGCATGATGCTGATCGGTCTGGCGTTCAAACTGTCGCTGGTTCCGTTCCACCTCTGGACCCCGGACGTCTACGAAGGTGCTCCGGCACCGGTGGCGGCGTTCCTGGCGACCGCGTCCAAAGTGGCCGTGTTCGCGGTGATGGTGCGTCTGTTCCAGATCTCCCCGGCGGCAAGCAGCGGTGTGCTGAGCGACGTGCTGACCATCATCGCCATTGCGTCGATCCTGTTCGGTAACCTGCTGGCACTGACCCAGAGCAACCTCAAGCGTCTGCTGGGTTACTCGTCCATCGCTCACTTCGGTTACCTGCTGATTGCCCTGGTGGCAAGCAAGGGTCTGGCCGTGGAAGCCATCGGCGTGTACCTGGTCACCTACGTCATCACCAGCCTCGGCGCGTTCGGCGTGATCACGCTGATGTCCTCGCCGTACAACGGCCGTGACGCCGATGCCCTGTACGAATACCGCGGCCTGTTCTGGCGCCGTCCGTACCTGACCGCCGTCATGACCGTGATGATGCTGTCCCTGGCCGGCATTCCGCTGACCGCGGGCTTCATCGGCAAGTTCTACATCATCGCCACCGGTGTCGAGTCGCACCAATGGTGGCTGGTCGGTTCCCTGGTACTGGGCAGCGCCATCGGCGTCTTCTACTACCTGCGCGTCATGGTCACCTTGTACCTGATCGAACCGAACCTGCGTCGCCACGATGCGCAACTGCACTGGGAACAACGTGCAGGCGGCGTGATGCTGCTGGCCATCGCTCTGGTGGCATTCTTCCTCGGCGTCTACCCGCAGCCATTGCTGACCCTGGTTCAGCAGGCGGGTCTGGCGGGCTGATCGCATAGCGACACTCGGTAGAAAACAGAAACGGCACCTTCGGGTGCCGTTTTTGCGTTTGTGGGATCGTGATGTTCAGGCATCGTTTTATGCACCGCCTCAGAGGTCAGTCCCACTGCGAAGTATCCCCTCTCTTTTATCGAACGCTCTCACTGCACGGGTCGATTCGTCCTACAGGTGTTTTTACAACCGGGGTCTACCGTTGAAAACGGGAACGAAAAGGATGGCTTCGATGCCTTGACCGATTCGATTATCGAGACAAAACTATACGTAGGTAGCGTACAGAACATGGATGCTCTTTTCATCGAATTACGTATGTTCCAGAAACATCGAGACGAGTACCTGGATGACGATCTGTTTCGCAGCTTTCAACTGGAGTTGCTGAAAAATCCAGAAGCGGGCGATCTCATTGAGGGCACCGGTGGGCTGCGCAAAATCCGCTTCTGCGATCAACGACGAGGCAAGGGCAAGCGCGGCGGATTGCGGGTGATTTATTACGGGTGGTCAGGCTTCGATCAATTCTGGCTGTTCACCGTGTACAGCAAAAACGAGCAAGACGACCTGTCGCCCTCCCAGAAAAACATTTTCAGACAAGCGCTAGATAGAGAAATCAACACGAGATCCCACTATGAAACGTGACATTTTTTCCGAACTGATGGATGGCCTCGAAGCGCTGGCCGAAGAGCGCCAAGGCAAGATCACTCTGCGCACCCACAAGGTCCAGCTGCCAAAACTGATGCCCATCACGGCTGAGGAAGTGGTTGCCATCCGCCAACAGCTCAACCTCTCCCGGCCAGTGTTCGCCATGTATCTGCGCACCAACACCCGAACCCTTGAGAACTGGGAACAGGGACGGGCAATACCCAATGCCCAAGCCACGACCCTGATACGTCTGGTTGAGCGCTTTCCGCAAACGATCGAACAGCTCGCAGCCCTGACCTGAATGCTCAGGGCTGTTACTCCAGCCACATAACGAAATTGTAATTCCCCCATCACCTTGGCGTTATCCGCAGCTTGCAACGATGTCACCCGGCGACCATGCCGGCGGGCCTTCTCCGCCGAACAATAAAACCCACGCCGAAGCACGTTCCCGTCTGCCGAACCCAAGGAGTGATTGATGGTTAAGAATACAAAAATGTCGATGGCCGCTTTAGCGGTGGTGGTCGGCTCCGGACCGTCCATGGTAATGGCGGATGATAAAGCCGAAGGGTTTATCGAGGGCAGCAGCCTGACGGTGCTCAACCGTAATTTCTACTTCAACCGTGATCACCGCAATGGCCAGTCCAGCCCCACCGGCAATGGTTATTCAGAAACCTGGGCCCATGCAGTGATCAGCAAGTTCGAATCCGGGTTTACCCAAGGCACTGTCGGCGTCGGTGTCGATGCGTTTGCGATGATCGGCTTGAAGCTCGACACCGGTGACGGCCGCAACGGTGGCCGTAGTTCGTTTGATGTGCTGCCCGTCAACAGTGATGGCGAGGCGCGGGACGAGTACACCAAGGTCGGTGGAGCCGCCAAAGTGCGAGCCTTCGATACCGTGGTCAAGGTCGGTGACGTGTTCCCGGCCAACCCGGTGGTGGCGGCAGGTGACTCGCGATTGCTGCCGGAGAGCTTTCGCGGTGTAACGGCGGTCAACACCAGCCTCGAGGGTCTGTCGGTTCAGGGCGGTCGGCTGCATGCGATGAGCCAACCCGTGTCCAGCGATATGCGCGAGAACTTCGCCACGTTTTATGCCGGCCCGGTCAATTCGCCATGGATCGCTTACGGTGGCGGCGACTATGCACTGAACAAGAACCTCAGCTTCAGCCTCTACTCCAGCCGCCTCAAGGATGCCTGGAATCAGTACTACGCCGGCACTGCCTGGACCTATCCGCTATCGGATGACCTGTCGCTGTTTGGCGGCCTGAACTATTACAAGGCGGTCGACGAAGGCAAACAACTGCTCGGCAAGTTCGACAACAACATCTGGAGCGGCCGGGTGGGCGTGAAACTCGGCGCGCACTCCGTTGCACTTTCACACCAGCGCAACAACGGCAACGACGACTTCGATTACCTGCGTCAATCCGACTCGATCTTCCTCGACAACTCCATCCAGTACAACGACTTCAACTCGCCCAAGGAACGTTCGTGGATGGCGCGCTACGACCTCGACATGACCACTTACGGCGTACCGGGGCTCTCGTTCATGACTCGTTACGCCCGAGGCACCGACGCCGATTACACCAACGCCAACGCCGTGTACATGCGCCGCGATGCTGACGGCAATCCACTGACCGACCAGAAGCGCTGGGAACGTGATGTCGAAGTCAAATACGTGGTGCAGAGTGGTTCAATGAAAGACCTGTCGCTGCGTTTGCGCCAGGCCACGACGCGCGCCACGGCATTTGAATCGGATCTGAATGAAGTGCGGGTGATTGTCGAGTACCCGTTGGCGATTCTCTGATCAAGCGGCTGATACACATTCACCTTTAGAAGCTCCTTGCTCCTTTGGTAAGAGGTGAATCTTTGGCGTCCTTCGGGGCGCCTTTTTTTCGCCTGAGTAAAACCTGCAGACGTTGCCGAAGGTTCGGCAGCGCCTGCAGGGAATCCGGCCCTGGCCATCAGGGCGGTGTCAGCTGCCGCGATTGCGGCAATCCCCCGCCACGGTGTATCTGATGGTGTTGAGTTGGCCTTTCGAGTCTTCATAGGTCATGGCGGCGGGCACCACAGCGCAAGCCACTTGCGGACGCACAACGCTTACCACTTTAGCCACGTCCAGCTTCATTCCGTATTCGTAGTCCTTGACCTGCGGCGCCGGTTTTCCCTGGTTGGCCGCGTACTGCTCCATGGCTTTGGTGTTAGCACTCAGCGCCCGTTCGAACGTCCGGTCACCTCCCCCCTCGGCAAACACATTCAGGGACATCGCCAGCATGCCGGCGAACGTCATCAACTGAAGTACTTTCATATCCACTCCCTTCCAATCCTGGCTCAAAAAAAAGCCCGGCATCGGGACTCGATGACAGGCCTGTTCAAGTGCGATGCGCTTACAAGTCGTTGGTGTTGTCGTCTTTCTTTTCATTGACGACGACCGGGTCGCGCGCTTTTTCCTTGGCGACGAACAGCTCTACGGAGCGGTCATTGGCAGTCATCATTCGTTGGAACGTTCGATCACCGCCGCCTTCGGCCAAAGTCAGGGAAGACATCGCCAACGCTGCTGCAAAGGTACTGATGTGTGCAAATTTCATGTTTGATTCCTCGTTTGGTAGCTGACGGAATCAAGGTAACAATCCGAACCTTTCGTGACGGTGGCGCACAAATTACATATCCGTTATGTGGGGTAGGCAGGTCAGGCCTGAGAAAGAACTGTGGCGAGGGAGCTTGCTCCCGCTGGGGCGCGAAGCGGCCCCCGCTCTTCATCTGAAAAGCGGGGCCTGCTGCGCAGTCCAGCGGGAGCAAGCTCCCTCGCCACAGGGTTTGTGTTCACGGTTGGGTGGGGATCGTGTCCTCATCGCGGCGATGGGCGAGCTGATACAACGCCGGCAAGATCAGCAACGTCAGGATGGTGGAGGACAGGATTCCACCGATCACTACGGTTGCGAGCGGTCGCTGCACTTCCGCGCCAGTACCGGTCGCCAGGGCCATCGGAATAAAGCCCAGGGACGCCACCAGCGCCGTCATCAACACCGGGCGCAAACGTGTCAGCGCTCCCACGTTGATCGCATCAGACAGTGAACGCCCCTCCTCCCGCAGGTTGCGGATGAACGCGATCATCACCAGCCCGTTGAGCACCGCGACCCCCGACAGCGCGATGAAGCCCACCCCCGCCGAGATCGACAACGGAATATCCCGCAACCACAGCGCCATGACCCCGCCGGTCAACGCAAACGGAATCCCGGTGAACACCAGCAAGCCATCCTTGAGGTTGTTGAACATCATGAACAGCAACCCGAACACCAGCAGCAACGCCACCGGCACCACGATCCGCAGGCGCTTGGCCGCCGATTGCAGTTGCTCGAACTGCCCGCCCCAACTTGTCCAGTAACCCGCGGGCACCTGCACCTCTCGCTCGATCACCTCGCCCGCCTCTGCGACGAACGAACCGATATCGCGCCCGCGCACGTTGGCGCTGACGATCACCAGGCGCTTGCCGTTCTCACGGCTGACCTGATTGGGTCCCAGCACCAGATCAAGGCTGGCGACTTCCTTCAAGGCAATAAAACCAATCTGATCGGCCGCGGCATTGAGCGGTGCCGGCACCGGAATCAACAGCGCCGACAAACCGTCGATGTCCTTGCGCATGGCATCGGACAATCGCACCACCATGTCGAACCGTCGGTCGCCCTCATACAGCGTGCCGGCCTGACGCCCACCCACCGCGACGGCAATGGTGTCCTGCACATCGCCGATGTTGAGCCCGTAACGCGCTGCCTTGTCGCGGTCGATGTTGATGGTCAGCACCGGCAGCCCGGTGGTTTGTTCGACCTTGACCTCGGACGCACCGTTGACCTTCTGCATCGCGGCGGCAATCTTCGCTGCCGTGGCATTGAGCACGTCCATGTCATCGCCGAACACTTTGACCGCGACGTCGCTGCGCACACCGGAGATCAGTTCGTTGAAGCGCAACTGGATCGGCTGCGACAGTTCATAGTTGCTGCCCGGCAACGTCGCAGCGGCCTGTTGCAGTTGCGCCATCAGGGTTTCGCGAGACTTGCCCGGGTCCGGCCATTGCTCTTTTGGCTTGAGCATCACGTAGCTGTCGGAGATGTTCGGCGGCATCGGGTCGGAGGCGATTTCCGCGGTGCCGGTGCGGGCGAACACCCGCTCGACTTCCGGCACTTTGTTGAGGATCAACGTCTCCAGACGCTGCTGCATGTCCACCGATTGCGTGAGGCTGGTGCCCGGCACGCGCAAGGCTTGCAGGGCGAAATCACCTTCACTGAGGCTCGGCACAAACTCGCTGCCCATGCGGCTGGTCAGCACGCCGCTGAGCACGATCACACCCAGCGCTGCGCCCACCGCCACGGCGCGATGGTTCATCACCCACGCCAGCGCCGGCGCATACACCCGGCGCGCACCGCGCATCACGATGCCCTCTTCTTCCTTGACCTTGCCCGTGACAAACAACGCAATCGCCGCCGGCACAAAGGTCACCGACAGCAGCATGGCGCCGAGCAACGCGATCACCACCGTGAACGCCATCGGGTGGAACATTTTCCCTTCGACGCCGCTCAAGGCGAAGATCGGCAGGTACACGACCATGATGATCAACTGACCGAATATCAGCGGTCTCCGCGCCTCTTTGGCCGCCGCAAACACTTCATGGAAGCGCTCGGAACGGGTCAGCAATCGTCCGTGATGCTGCTGCGCATGGGCCAGCCGTCGCAGGGTGTTTTCGACAATCACCACCGCGCCGTCGACGATGATGCCGAAGTCGAGTGCCCCCAGGCTCATCAGGTTGGCGCTGACCTTGTTGCTGAACATGCCGGTGAAAGTGAACAGCATCGACAGCGGAATCACCATCGCGGTAATCAATGCCGCACGGATGTTGCCCAGGAACAGGAACAGAATTGCGATCACCAGAATCGCACCTTCAATCAGGTTCTTTTTCACGGTAGCGATGGCTTTGTCCACGAGGTGCGTGCGGTCGTACACCGGCACCGCGATCACGCCTTTGGGCAGCGATCGGTTGATCTGTTCCAGCTTGCTGGCGACGGCCTGGGACACGGTGCGGCTGTTTTCGCCGATCAGCATGAACACGGTGCCGAGCACCACTTCACGGCCGTTCTCCGTGGCCGCGCCGCTGCGCAGTTCGCGGCCGATGTCCACGGTGGCGACGTTCTTCACCCGGATCGGCGTGCCATCGACGTTGGCCATGACGATATTGGCGATGTCCTCGGTGCTCGCCACTTGTCCCGGCGCACGAATCAGCAACTGCTCACCGCTGCGCTCGATGTACCCGGCGCCGACGTTGGCGTTATTGCGCTCAAGCGCCGTGATCAGGTCGGTGAGGGTCAGCTTGTACGCCGCCAGCCGTTTCAGATCGGGAGCGATCTGGTATTCCTTGGCAAAGCCGCCGATGGTGTTGATCTCGGCCACGCCAGGGACGTTGCGCAGTTGCGGCTTGATGATCCAGTCCTGAATCACCCGCAGATCCGTCGGTGTGTAGGCGCTACCGTCGTCCTTGAGCGCGCCGTCTCTGGCTTCCACGGTCCACAGGAAAATTTCGCCGAGGCCGGTGGAAATCGGCCCCATCACCGCTTCGGTGCCCTCGGGCAATTGCTCCTTGGCGATCTGCAACCGCTCATTGACCAATTGCCGGGCGAAGAACAGGTCGGTGCCGTCCTTGAAAATCACCGTGACTTGCGACAGCCCCGAACGCGACAGCGAACGGGTCTGTTCCAGCGCCGGCAGACCGGCCATGGCGGTTTCAATCGGGAAGGTGATGCGCTGCTCGGTTTCCAGCGGCGAGAACCCGGCGGCGCCGGTGTTGATTTGCACCTGGACATTGGTGATGTCGGGCACGGCGTCGATCGGCAGTTTTTGATAACTGGCGATCCCGAGGCCGGCCATGAGCAGAACGGCGAGCAGCACGATAATGCGCTGCTCGATGGCAAACTGGATCAGGCGTTCGAACATGAGAACCTTCCACGGATTAATGGGCGTCTTCAGCGCGCTTTTTAATGACTGTGCTCGGCCGAGGCTTTGCCCAGTTCCGATTTGAGAACGAAGCTGCCGGCGCTGGCGACTTGCACACCGGCGTCCAGCCCTTGAGTGACTTCCACCAAACCGGCCGCGCGGCTGCCCAACTCCACCGCCTGCGCCTTGAAGCCATCGTCGGTGCGCAAGAACACCGTGGGTTTGTCCTCGACGGTCTGGACAGCGGCTTCAGGCACGGTGACCCTGGCCTGACGGCTGTCGGTCGCTACACGCGCCGTGACGAACAACCCCGGACGCCACGAGCCCTGCGGATTCTCCAGGGTCACGCGAACGGTGGCCGTGCGGGTCTGTTCGCCGAGCAGGCTGCCGACATAGGCCACCGTGCCGGTGACCTCGGCGTTGAGTTCCGGCGCGTTGACAGTGACGGATTTGCCCACTTGCACCTTGTTCAGATCCTTGGGCGAAACGCCGAACGTCACCCAGACCCGCGACAGATCCGAGAGCGTGAAGGCCGCCGTGGTTTCATCGACCACCTCACCCGGTGCCAGGTGTTTTTCCACCACCATCCCGTCGAACGGCGCGCGCAGTTCATAGCGATTGCCGCCGGTGGCGACCACGCTCCCGCTGAGCACGCTGATTTTCTGTCGGGCGTTGTTCACGGCGATTTCGGCTTCTTCCAACGCCTGTTTTGCCTGCAACACGTCCTGCTCGGCGGAGATCTTGTCTTCCCATAGCTTTTTCTCGCGCTCATAGGTGGTGCGGGCCAAGGCTAAACGACGTTGCGCGGCCGCCTGTTCGCTACGCTGATCGGAAATCTGCTGACTGGCGATCACCGCTAGCAACTGGCCCTTTTTCACCGGCTGCCCGAGGTTGACCGCCACCGACTCGACCACCCCGGGAACCCGCGGCACAACGTGGGCGGTGCGATCCTCGTCAAAGCGCACTTCGCCCGGGAACGACAGGCCGGAACTGATGCTCTGCGCCCGCGCTTCGGCCAGTTCAATACCCGCCGCCGCAATCTGTTCGGCACTCAACTTGATGCGCCCTTCTTCGCCATGCTCGCCCTCGGCTGCCGCGTTTTCTTCAGCGTGATCCGCGTGTTCGGCCGCTTCATCGGCGTGGGCCTCAAGCGGTGCCTTGCCCGCCCACATCGAACCGATACCCATGCCCAGCACCAACGTCGCCACCACGACACCCATCAGTTTTTTATCCATGGAAACTCCTCTGCGCCGTACCGTCGCGCAGTGATCAAAAGGGTGAAATTCAAGGGTTGACGACGAGGTCGCCGAAGATCCGTTCGATGCGCACGCGAGCGTCTGTCGCCTCGCTGACGGCCTGGATGTATTGGCTGCGGGCGCTGATCAGAGTGCGCTGGGCATCGAGCACGTCGAGAAAACCGAACTTGCCCATTTCGAAGCCGCGCGTGGCGCTTTCAACCGCATTTTGTGCGGCGGGCAGAATGGTCTGGTTGAACGCCTGGACTTCGCCGTTGGCGGTCTGCCACTGCTCAAGGGTGGTCTGGATTTCGGTGCGCAAGCGCAGTTCGGTGGCGTTGCGCAGATCCCGCGCCTGATCGGTGCGGCGTGCCGCCGCCAGCACGTTGCCCTGATTGCGGTTGAACAGGGGAATCGGCATCGACAGGCCGACGACGTTGACCCGCTCACGCTCGGTTTCGCTGTATTGGCTGCCGATGCTCACGGTCAGGTCGGGGATGCGCCGGGACTTTTCCAGCCCCAGCGACGCTTCGCGCTGGTTGATCTGGAGCTTGGCCAGGCGCAGCTCGGCGGTCTCGTCGAGACGCTCAAGCAAACGGGTCGGCGGCGGCACTGTCGGCAGGTTTTGCGTGGCGGTCTGTACGGTGGCCGAAGTCGGCAACGGTGCGCCCATGACCTGCGCCAGTTGTTGATAAGCGTTGGCCTGATCGCGCTCGGCGCGGCTCAGTTCCAGGCGTACTTCCGAGCGTTGCACATGCGCCCGCGTGCCTTCGACCGGCGACGACTTGCCCGCCTCGATTCGCCCCTTGGCCACGCGCAAGCCATCCTCGGCCAGTTGCAGCGACTGGCGGGACAGTTGCAGTCTTTGCTGCGCGGTTTGCGCACGGTTGAACGCCTGAATCACATCGGCGCGCAGGGCATTGCGCTTGCGCTCCAGCTCAATCCCGGCGGCGTCCTGGGCGCGGCTGGCGACATCGATCCGCGCACCGCGCTTGCCACCCAGCTCAATCGGCTGGCTGAGCATCACGGTGGTGGTGCGCGAATCGCGGCGGGTGTCCTCGGCTTCCCACGACAATTCGGGATTGGGGATCAGTCCGGCCTGTTTGCGCTCACCCTCGGCGATGCCAATTTCCCATTGGGCCGCAGCCAGATCCGGGTTGCCGGCAAAGGCTGTTTGCAGGGCCTGATCCAGGGTCAGGGTCGATGCCCCCGCAAGGCTTGTACTGGCCAACAACAGAATGCCGCTGGCTGTTTTTTTCAGGCGTGACCGCGCCGTCAGGTGTATTAAACCGGGCAATTGGAAGTCTTCCTTTATTCAAGAATCTTTGATGCCGCCACGGTAGGGTTTTGAACTTATCGACAAGGTGACAGGAGCATTACAAATCCGTTATCCACGGTTGGCGGAAGTTGTTTTGTTCTAGGATGCGAAGTGCACCAGGGCTTTGTCGCAATGTATGGAAACAAATACTCGGCACTTATCTGCCGAACAGCACTTGCTGGATGCAATACATGGCTATTGACGCATTCTTGCTGCGACAGGCTGTCGCAGACCGCCGATTTAAAGGCCTCGGACGTTGACCCTGTAGCCACTACAGCCTTTACCGTATCCGCCATTCAGTGATCGAAACTCATTCGGACCCGCTACAAAAACAACAACTTTCCGCTCAACTTAATTAAATATCCCTTAAATAAAAGTGGTGATAGATCATGCGAATCCTTGTCGTCGAGGACGAGCTTAAAACTGCCGAATACTTGCATCAGGGTTTGACCGAAAGTGGTTATATCGTTGACCACGCGGCCACCGGCGCGGATGGATTGCATCTGGCGCAACAGCAGGCCTATGACCTGATTATTCTCGACGTGAATCTGCCGGAACTGGACGGCTGGGACGTACTGGAACAACTGCGCCGCACTCACTCCACCCGGGTGATGATGCTCACGGCGCGCGGGCGTCTGGCGGACAAGATTCGTGGCCTCGATCTGGGCGCGGATGATTATCTGGTCAAGCCGTTCGAGTTTCCCGAACTTCTCGCACGGGTGCGCACCCTGATGCGCCGCAGCGAGAACATCCCGCTGCCACAGGTACTGAAAGTCGCCGATCTGGAACTCGACCCCTGCCGTCATCGTGCATTTCGTGGCAAGCAACGCATCGACCTGACCACCAAGGAGTTCGCCCTGCTGCATCTGTTGATGCGCCAGTCCGGCGAGGTGCTGACACGCACGCAGATCATTTCGCTGGTGTGGGACATGAACTTCGACTGCGACACCAACGTGGTCGAAGTGTCGATCAGGCGTTTGCGGGCAAAGATCGATGACCCGTTCGACAACAAGTTGATCCACACCCTGCGCGGTGTCGGTTACGTGCTGGAGTCGCGGGAATGAAGCCGGCCAGCCTGTCGATGCGGCTGGGGCTGACGGTCAGTATTCTCGGCGCGCTGCTGGTGGTGTCCCTGGCGATCCTGGCGTATTTCGCACTGACCCATGAGCTGAACGCGTTATCCAGGGACAGTCTCGAGAAGAAGATGGAGCAGGTCGAACACAGCCTGTCGCTGTACACCGACACCGGCGAAATCAGTGCGAAACCGCACATTCTGCTCGATCAGGTCATGGGCCATGACAACCTCACGCTAACGATTTACGACCGCAGCAACCTGCGCACGCAACTGCTCAAATCCGGCACCGGCTTGGCCGATCCACGGCTTGAATTGAAGGTGGTGCGGGCCGTCAGCGACGAGTTGGCCTACGCCACCAGCACTGACGCCGAGGGGGCGAAATTCCTCACGGCGTCCAGGCTGATCAGCCTCAAGGACGGCACCCGTGTCCCGGTGCTGTTGTCGATGGACAACGCCCACAATGAGGCCTTGCTCAGCGCCTATCTGCGCTCGACCCTGATTGCCTTGCCGTTGCTGCTGATCTTTATCGGACTGAGCGCCTGGGGTGCAGTGCAGCGTGGTCTGGCGCCGATGCGCGAGTTTCGCAAAGTGGCGGCGATGGTCTCGACTCAGGATCTGGATCATCGGCTGTCGGTGGTGAATATGCCCCAGGAGCTGAGTGAGTTGGCGCAGGGCATCAACTTCATGCTGCATCGCCTCGATACCGGTGTGCAGCAGCTGTCACAGTTCTCCGATGATCTGGCGCATGAGCTGCGCACGCCGATCAACAATTTGATGGGCAAGGCGCAGGTGACGTTGTCTCGCGAACGCAGCGTGGATGAGTACAAGGATGTGCTGGTGTGCTGCACTGAAGAACTGGAGCGCGTGGCGCGGATCGTCTCGGACATGCTGTTTCTGGCACAGGTCAGTCACCCGTCGGCACTCGTGCCGTTCGAGTCGGTTGCCCTGGAAGAAGAAGCCTGGAAAGTCGCCGAGATGTTCTTCCTGTCGGCGCAGGA
Source organism: Pseudomonas sp. SJZ077 (assembly GCF_007993905.1). Classification (NCBI taxonomy): domain Bacteria; kingdom Pseudomonadati; phylum Pseudomonadota; class Gammaproteobacteria; order Pseudomonadales; family Pseudomonadaceae; genus Pseudomonas; species Pseudomonas sp. SJZ077. The sequence goes on along the minus strand of NZ_VIUJ01000016.1, from coordinate 92,609 downwards.
CAAGCAGATCCATTTGAACGTGGTCGGCCGTGCGCGGGTGATGGGTGACCGGTTGATGATTCAACGCGCGATCTCGAACTTGCTGTCCAACGCGCTACGCCACTGCCCGGTCGGGAAAACCGTGACGCTGCTGATTGAGCGCGGCGCGACCCAGGTTTCGTTGCTGGTCAGCAACCCGGGCGTGGGGATTGAGGCACAGCATCTGCCGCACCTGTTTGATCGGTTCTACCGAGTCGATAGCAGCCGCTCGCGTTCACAAGGCAGCACCGGGCTGGGGTTGGCGATAGTGCGGTCGATCATGAGCCTTCATCAGGGCGTGGCCGAGGTGAAGAGCTTGCCGGGTGCGATGACGGTGTTTCGGTTGGGATTTCCCGCGGTTGACGGGGTGGAGCGCTGAGCCGGTCACACAGGCTGTGAACACCGCAGCTCATTGTGGGCGTGAGCCTGCTCGCGATGGCAATGGATCAGACGCTAAAGAAAACGGCACCTCTCGGTGCCGTTCTGCTTCACACGATCGAGCTATTTATTTACGCGCCGCCTCCCACGATTTCAGCAGTTCGGCATAACTCACGGTTTCACCCTTGGCCTTCTCGTTCGCCAGTTTCGGCTTCGGTGCACCCGGCTGATCGAACCAGTACTGAGCATCGCGCTCAGGGTTCATTTTCGGTGCGCAGGTGGCTTGAGCCTTCGAGCGTTCCAGACGCGCCATGATCGCGTCCTGATCCTTGGCCAGGCCATCCAGCGCCTGTTGCGGAGTCTTCTCGCCGCTGGCCGCTTCCGCGATGTGGCTCCACCACAGTTGAGCCAGACGTGGATAATCCGGCACGTTGGTCCCGGTCGGGGTCCATTGCACGCGGGCCGGGCTGCGATAGAACTCGACCAGACCGCCGAGTTTCGGTGCCAGGTCGGTCATGGCTTGCGAGTTGATGTCCGACTCACGAATCGGCGTCAGGCCGATAATGGTTTTCTTCAACGACACGGTTTTCGACGTCACGAATTGCGCATAAAGCCAGGCCGCCAGTTTCTGCTTCTCAGGCGTGGACTTCATGAACGTCCACGAACCCACGTCCTGATAACCGAGCTTCATGCCCTCTTCCCAGTACGGTCCGCGTGGCGATGGCGCCATGCGCCATTTCGGCGTGCCATCGGCGTTCATCACCGGCAGGCCCGGTTTGGTCATGTCGGCGGTGAACGCGGTGTACCAGAAGATCTGTTGGGCGATGTTGCCTTGGGACGGCACCGGGCCGGATTCGGAGAAGGTCATGCCCGCTGCTTCCGGTGGCGCATAGGCCTTGAGCCAGTCGACGTATTTCTGCGTCGCGTAGACCGCCGCCGGGCCGTTGGTGTCGCCACCACGGGTCACGCTGGATCCGACCGGGTGGCAATCCTCGACGCGGATGCCCCACTCGTCCACCGGCAAGCCATTGGGAATGCCTTTGTCGCCGGCACCGGCCATGGAGAACCAGGCATCGGTGAAGCGCCAGCCGAGGGACGGGTCTTTCTTGCCGTAGTCCATGTGACCGTAGACGCGCTTGCCGTCGATTTCCTTGACGTCTTCGCTGAAGAACTTGGCGATGTCTTCATAAGCCGACCAGTTCACCGGCACGCCCAGTTCATAACCGTATTTTTCTTTGAATTTCGCTTTCAAATCCGCCCGCTCGAACCAGTCGGCGCGAAACCAGTACAGGTTGGCGAACTGTTGGTCAGGCAATTGATAGATCTTGCCGTCCGGTGCAGTGGTGAACGAAATGCCGATAAAGTCCTTGAGGTCCAGGGTCGGCGAGGTGAAGTTCTTGCCTTCGTTGGCCATCAGGTCGGTGATCGATTCGGTCTTGCCGTAGCGAAAGTGCGTACCGATCAGGTCCGAGTCGTTGACCCAACCGTCATAGATGTTTTTGTCCGACTGCATCTGGGTTTGCAGCTTTTCCACCACGTCGCCTTCTTGCAGCAAGTCGTGGGTCAGCTTGATCCCGGTGATTTCGGTGAAGGCCTTGGCCAGGGTTTTGGATTCATATTCGTGGGTCGCGATGGTTTCCGAAACCACCTTGATGCTCATCCCGCGAAACGGCTCGGCGGCCTTGATGAACCACTTCAGCTCTTCGAGCTGCTGCTCTGGCGTAAGGGTGGACGGCTTGAACTCGCTGCCAATCCATTTCTTCGCGGCGTCTTCGTAGGCATCGGCCCAGGCCGAAGCGCTCAGACCGCTGAGTGCCAGCATGGCTGCCAATGAAATGCTATGTCGCAGCTTATTGTTTTTGTCGAACATAGAGACCTCCTGTTTGGTTTTCGGAGCAACATTGCCGATCGATTTCGACTAGCCCCAACGCATCACAGCCAACAGCCACACCAGGGACAACGCGAACGCAACCCAGATGCTCCAGTCGGTGACGCCGATTACCAGCAAATGCAGGTAGGCGCTGCCGAGAAGACCGATAAACAGCCGATCGCCACGGGTAGTGGCAATCGGCAAGAAACCACGCCGAGGGACACTCGGCGAACGTAATTCCCAGGTCGTCATGCCCGTCAGAATCAGGCCAATGACAATGAAGAACGCCGCAGTGGGGACCGTCCAGCTCATCCATTCCATCATCAGCTCCTCAGACCCGGCCCAGGGCAAAGCCCTTGGCCACGTGGTTGCGAACAAACCAGATCACCAGCATGCCCGGCAGGATGGTCAACACCCCCGCCGCTGCCAGCACGCCCCAGTCGATACCCGACGCCGAGACCGTGCGGGTCATCACCGCTGCGATCGGCTTGGCATTCACCGATGTCAGCGTTCGCGCCAGCAGCAGTTCGACCCAGGAAAACATAAAGCAGAAGAACGCCGTGACGCCGATCCCGGAACCAATCAGCGGGACGAAAATCTTCACGAAGAACTTGGGGAAACTGTAGCCGTCAATGTAGGCGGTCTCGTCGATTTCTTTCGGAACGCCGGACATGAAGCCTTCCAGAATCCAGACCGCCAACGGCACGTTGAACAGGCAATGAGCCAGCGCCACGGCGATGTGCGTGTCGAACAGACCAATCGAGGAATACAGCTGGAAGAACGGCAACAGGAACACCGCCGGCGGCGCCATGCGGTTGGTCAGCAGCCAGAAAAACAGGTGCTTGTCACCGAGAAAGCGGTAGCGCGAGAACGCGTAAGCCGCTGGCAACGCCACGCTCAGGGAAATGATCGTGTTCAGGCTCACGTAGTACAGCGAGTTGAGGTAGCCGTTGTACCAACTCGGATCGGTGAAGATCACCTTGTAGTTGGCGAAGGTGAAATCCTGCGGAAACAGCGTCAGACCGCCGAGGATTTCAGTGTTGCTCTTGAAGGACATGTTCAGTAGCCAGTAGATCGGCACCAGCAGGAACAGGATGTAGATCAGCAGTGGAATGAGCTTTCTTTTACTCATGGCAGACCTCAGCGGTTGGCGTCAGAGTGAGTCATGGCGGTGTAGAACAGCCAGGACACCAACAGAATGATCAGGAAATACACCAGCGAGAAAGCCGCCGCCGGACCGAGGTCGAATTGCCCTACGGCCATCTGGGTCAACGTCTGACTCAGGAAGGTCGTGGCATTCCCCGGACCACCGCCCGTGAGGACGAAGGGCTCGGTGTAGATCATGAAACTGTCCATGAACCGCAGCATCACGGCGATCAACAGCACGCTCTTGAGTTTGGGCAACTGGATGTGTCGGAAAACTGCCCAGGCCGAGGCCCGATCAATCCGCGCCGCCTGGTAGTAGACGTCCGGAATGGCCCGCAAACCGGAAAAGCACAACAGCGCCACCAGTGACGTCCAGTGCCAGACGTCCATCACCAGCACCGTGACCCAGGCGTCCATGGTATTGGCCGCATAGTTGTAGTTGATGCCCATGGCCTTGAGGCTGGCACCGAGCAGACCGATGTCCGCACGACCGAAAATCTGCCAGATGGTGCCGACCACGTTCCACGGGATCAGGAGCGGAATCGCCAGAATGATCAGCACCAGCGATGACCAGCGGCCCTTGGTCGGCATGGTCAGGGCGATGGCGATGCCCAGCGGGATTTCGATCAGCAGCACGCAGCCGGAATAGATGAACTGGCGCAGCAGCGAGTCGTGCAGCCGTGGGTCGAGCAGCACCTGTTTGTACCAGTCGGCACCGACGAAGTAGCGGCTGGACTGGTCGAAGATGTCCTGCACCGAGTAGTTGACCACGGTCATCATCGGGATCACCGCACTGAACGCCACCAGCAGAAACACCGGCAGGACCAGCCACCAGGCCTTGTTGTTCTGCACCTTGTTCATGGCTGCACCTCCAGAAGGAAATCGTCCGCATAGACCATCAACCACTGCGCCGGGAAGCTGATCCAGGCCGTGCCCTCCGGTACCGGTTTGTCTTCGGCCAGGCGCACTTTCAACGGCGCACCGTCGAGGTTCAGGGTCATGATCTTGTAGGTGCCGAGGTCTTCGACGTGTACGACTTGTGCCTGCATCGCGTCATCGAACGGCTCGTCCCACACATGCACGAACTCCGGACGGATGCCGACCTTCAGGGTTTTCCACTCGGACTCGGCGATACGTTTCTGTTGTGCGTCGGATAAAGGCAGATGCGTCGAAGCAAAACCGACGCCGCCCGGTTGTGGCTGCACCTCGATCAGGTTCATCCCCGGGCTGCCAATGAAATAGCCGACAAAGGTGTGGGTCGGCCGCTCGAACAATTCCCGCGGGGTGCCGAACTGCACGATCTGGCCGCCGTACATCACCGCGATCTTGTCGGCGAAGGTCGACGCTTCGAGTTGATCGTGGGTGACGTAGACCATGGTGATGTTGAACTGCTCGTGGATCTGCTTGAGCTTGCGCCGCAGTTTCCACTTCAGGTGCGGGTCAATCACCGTCAGCGGTTCATCAAAGAGGATGGCCGAAACGTCGTCGCGGACCAGTCCACGGCCCATCGAGACTTTCTGTTTTTCGTCGGCGGTGAGGTTGCGCGCCTTTTTGCTCAGCAGCGCCTGAAGGTCAAGGACCTCGGCAATTTCCTGCACCTTGCTGTGAATTTTCGCCTCGGCCATGCCCTGATTGCGCAGGGGGAAGGCCAGGTTGTCGAACACCGTCATGGTGTCGTAGACCACCGGAAACTGGAAAACCTGGGCGATGTTGCGCTTCTCGGGAGTCAGGTCGTTGACCACTTTGCTGTCGAACAGCACTTGGCCCTGGGACGGGCTGAGCAACCCGGAAATGATGTTGAGCAGCGTCGACTTGCCGCAGCCCGAAGGCCCGAGCAAGGCATAAGCACCGCCCTGTTCCCAGACGTGGTCCATCTCGCGGATCGCGTAATCCTCGGGGCCGGTCGGCGTGCTGGTGTAGCTGTGGGCGAGGTTCTGCAAACGGATTTCGGCCATCAGGCAACCCTCGCGATGCGGCGACCGGGCGCCTGGACCAGCCGCCCCTGCGCATCGAATACAAACAGTTTATGGGTCGGGATATAGATGCGGATCGGCGCATCGACGTCGTATTCGTGGACGCCGGGCAAGTGCAGCACCAGCAGGAAATGCTCGTTGCGCACGTGCAGGAAGGTTTCTGAGCCGCTGATCTCGGCGACCTCGACGGTCACCGCGAGTTCGAGGTCATCGTCGTTGCTCGGCACCAGTGAGATATGGCTTGGGCGCACGCCAAAACGGAACTCGCCCTCGCCCACCGGGCGCAAATCGACGTTCAACGGGAAGTGCACAAAATTGGCGAAGCTCACTTCGTTACCGGCAATCCGTCCCGGCATCAGGTTGATCGGCGGCTCGGAGAACAATTCGGCAGCCAGCACGGTTTTTGGCTGGTGATAGACCTCGGAGGATTTACCGCTCTGGACCACCCGGCCTTCGTGAAGAATGGTGGTGGTGCCACCCAATGCCAGCGCTTCGTTGGGTTCGGTGGTGGCATAAATCGCAATGGTGTGCCGGGCCTTGAACAGCTCGCGCATTTCCTGGCGCAGTTCTTCACGCAGTTTGTAGTCGAGGTTCACCAGCGGCTCGTCGAACAGAATCAGCTCGGCATCCTTGACCAACGCCCGGGCCATCGCGGTGCGCTGCTGTTGGCCGCCAGAAAGCTCCAGCGGATAGCGCTTGAGGAATTTCTCGATGCGCAGCATCTTCGCGGTTTCCAGCACTTTGCTCTGGATCAACTCGTTGGAGACACCGCCCTGGCGCAATGGCGAAGCGATGTTGTCGAAGACGGTCATGGTCGGGTAGTTGATGAACTGCTGATAGACCATCGACACGTTGCGCAAACGCACCGGGCGTTGTGTGACATCGACACCGTTCATCAGGATCCGGCCGCTGTCGGGCTTGTCCAGGCCCGCCATCAGGCGCATCAGACTGGTCTTGCCGGACAGCGTGCGCCCGAGCAAAACGTTGAAGGATCCGGGTTCGAAACTCAGGCACGCATCGTCGATCCAGGTCTGGCCCTCGACGGTACGGCTGACGTGCTCCAGGGTTAATGACATGGCTCGGCCTTTTTATTATTTGGAGTCAAGCGACCCAGGCTGTAGAGCGAGTTTCATGCCAGAAAATGCAAGCTATTGATCTGCTTTGAAAATGTTTGAAGTGATGGCAAATCAACGTTCGTTGCTGAACAGAAATGAACAACGGCGACTGAACAATTGAACAATCCAGCCGTTGACAATGAACAATAGTGAACAACACTCTACGGATGCTTTTTGCCTTCCCGCGAGCAAAAACCTGTGGGAGCGAGCCTGCTCACGATAGCGGTGGATCAGTCGACATCAGTATTGACTGACCCACCGCTATCGCGAGCAGGCTCGCTCCCACAAGGGAATACCTATAACAACAATAAAAGCGTTATTCAGAGGCTGACTGTCATGGCCGCACCTGCCCCCGTTTTGTCCCACGACACCATCATCCAGGACTCCTGGTCCCGTTGCCGCGCGTTCGGCCTCAATCATCAAAGCGCACCGGCGTTCGATCAGTTGCCTGCCGATGGCATTGCCCAGTTGCTGGAAAGCCAGCATTCGCTGGTGCAGACCACGCACCAGGAAGTCCTGCCGTATTACGAAAACATCCTGAGCAATTCCAACTGCCTGATCATGCTCGCCGACAATCAGGGCCAGGTGCTGACGTCCTGGGGCACCCAGCGCTTCATCGAGCCGAGCCTGACCCGCGGCTTTAGCGCCGGGGCCAGCTGGATGGAGCGTTGCAGCGGCACCAACGCCATCGGCACCGCCCTCGCCTGCGAGCAGGCCGTGCATATCGAACACGATGAACACTTCCTGAAAGCCAACCGCTTCATGACCGGTTCCGCCGCGCCGATTTTCGATGCCGAGCGCAAGGTGATCGCGGTGCTGGACGTGTCCAGCGACAGCTATCTACCGCCGTCCCACACCCTCGGCATGGTCAAGATGATGAGCCAGACCGTGGAAAACCGGCTGATCCTCAACCTCTTTCACGGCCAGCATTTTCAACTGACGTTCAACACCGGGCTGAACAACCTCGACAGCCAATGGGCCGGATTGTTGATCTTCGATGAAACCGGCCAGGTGCTGTCGGCTAACCGCCGGGCTGACAATCTGCTGGGGATCAGCCTGTCCCGGGTCAGTGTCGAGAGCCTGTTCAAGGTGTCGTTGCTGGAATTGCTGAACCAGCCGGAAGGCCTGCCTTTTGCGTTGCAAGCCTCCGGGCGCAACCGTTTTCAATGCCTGTTGAAGCGGCCGAAACAGGTGTCGATTCAGGCTCGACTGTTTTCTGAGGCCAAGAGCGCGGAACCGGCCGCGACCGTGCCCGCCACAATCAGCCTCAGCACCTTGCATTTCGGCGACAGTCGCGTGGAAAAAGCCGTGCGCCAGGCCGAGCGCTTGCTGGAAAAAGATATTCCGCTATTGATCCACGGTGAAACCGGGGTCGGCAAGGAGGTCTTCGTCAAAGCGCTGCATCAGGCCAGTTCGCGAAGCAAACAACCGTTCATTGCCGTCAACTGTGCAGCGATCCCCGCCGAACTGGTGGAGTCCGAGCTGTTTGGCTACGAGAAAGGCGCATTCACCGGCGCCAATCAGAAAGGCAGCATCGGACTGATCCGCAAGGCCGACAAAGGCACCCTGTTCCTTGACGAAATCGGTGACATGCCATTGCCGACACAAGCTCGCCTTCTAAGGGTCTTGCAGGAACGGTGCGTGCAACCGGTGGGCAGCAGCGAGTTGTTCCCGGTGGACATCCGCATCATTTCCGCGACCAACCGTTCGTTGCGCGAGCAAGTGCAGCTCGGGCGGTTTCGCGAGGACCTTTATTACCGAATCGGCGGTTTGACCCTGGAATTGCCGCCGTTACGGGAACGCACAGACAAACAGGCGCTGTTCAAGCGCTTGTGGGAACAGCATCGCGAGCCATCGCAGTGGGCCGGGTTGAGCCGTGAGGTGATGGAGTTGTTCGGCCGTCATCCGTGGCCGGGGAATTTAAGGCAGGTCAGCAGCGTCATGCAGGTGGCGCTGGCCATGGCCGAAGAACAACCGGTGCGGCCGGAGCATTTGCCGGATGATTTTTTTGTCGATCTGGAGATGGAGCCGGTGGATTCGCCGGAACCGCTGGCGGTGGATTTGAATGATGCCGAGGATTTGAACCGGTTGTTGCAGGCGGCTGGGGGGAATATTTCGCACCTTGCCCGGCGTCTTGGCGTTAGCCGCAATACTCTTTACAAGCGGTTGCGCCAGGCTGATTGACGAGTGAGCACTCGTGGCTGGGGCCGGCTGGAGACCCTTCGCGGGCAAGCCTCGTTCCTACAAGGTCGCGTCGTTCGACAATATTGTGTACGACGCGACCTTGTAGGAACGAGGCTTGCCCGCGAAGGCGCCAGATCAAACACCACATAACCTCGCGGACTGCCTAAAAACAAAAACCCGCACAAGGCGGGTTTTGTTTTGCGGCATTCGAAGCAGTCAGTCAGCCAACCGCCAGGTCGTGCCGCCCTTCCCGTCTTCCAGCACCACGCCCATCGCGGTCAACTGGTCGCGGATACGGTCGGACTCAGCCCAGTCCTTGTTGGCACGGGCAGTCAAACGCGCCTGAATCAGCGCATCAACCTCAGCCGCATCCACGCGCCCTTCAGCGCCGGCCTGCAAGAAGTCATCGGCCTCAAGCTGCAGCACGCCCAGCACGCTGGCCAGTTCCTTCAAGCGCGCCGCCAAACCTGCCGCCGCATTGAGATCGCTCTCGCGCAGACGGTTGATCTCGCGAACCATCTCGAACAGCACCGCGCAGGCTTCCGGCGTGCCGAAGTCGTCGTTCATCACCTGGGTGAAACGCTCGACGAAGGCTTCGCCGCCAGCCGGCGCCACGCTCGGCAGGCCTTTCAACGCATGGTAGAAACGCTCGAGGGCGCCCTTGGCGTCCTTGAGGTTGTCTTCCGAATAGTTGATCGCGCTGCGGTAGTGGCTCGACACCAGCAGGTAACGCACGACTTCCGGGTGGTACTTTTCCAGCACGTCGCGAATGGTGAAGAAGTTGTTCAAGGACTTGGACATCTTCTCGCCATTGATGCGAATCATGCCGCAATGCATCCACGCGTTGGCGTAGGTCTTGCCGGTGGCCGCTTCGCTCTGGGCGATTTCGTTTTCGTGGTGCGGGAACTCGAGGTCGCTACCGCCGCCATGAATGTCGAAGGTCTCGCCGAGGCAGCAGGTCGACATCACCGAGCACTCAATGTGCCAGCCCGGACGCCCGTCGCCCCACGGCGAAGGCCAGCTCGGCTCGCCCGGCTTGGCGCCTTTCCACAGCACGAAGTCCAGCGGGTCCTGCTTGGACTCGTCGACTTCGATCCGCGCGCCGATGCGCAAGTCTTCGATTTTCTTGCGCGACAGCTTGCCGTAGCCCAAGAACTTGGCGACGCGGTAGTACACGTCGCCGTTGCCCGGTGCGTAGGCGTAACCCTTGTCGATCAGGGTCTGGATCATGGTCTGCATGCCAGCGATGTGATCGGTGGCCCGCGGCTCCATGTCCGGCTTGAGGATATTGAGCCGCGCCTCGTCCTCATGCATCGCGGTGATCATGCGTTCGGTCAGCACGTCGAACGGTTCGCCGTTCTCCTTGGCCCGATTGATGATCTTGTCTTCAATGTCGGTGATGTTGCGCACGTACGTCAGGTTATAACCGCTGAACCGCAACCAGCGGGTCACCAGGTCGAACGCGACCATGCTGCGGCCATGGCCAATGTGGCAGTAGTCGTACACGGTCATCCCGCAGACGTACATGCGCACATTGTTGCCATCCAGCGGCTTGAAGACTTCTTTGCTCTTGGTGAGCGTGTTGTAGATCGTAAGCACTTTAGTTTCCTTGAATCACTGGCCCCACGAATCACGCAAGGTCACGGTACGGTTGAATACCGGAGCACCTGGTTTCGAGTCCTTGATATCCGCGCAGAAGTAACCTTCGCGCTCGAACTGGAAACGGTCTTCCGGCTGTGCATTGCCCAGCGAGGGTTCAGCACGACAACCGGTGAGCACTTGCAGCGAGTCAGGGTTGATGTTGTCCAGGAAACTGGCGCTGTCTTCGGCCTTCTCAGGGTTCGCAGAGCGGAACAGGCGATCGTACAGACGCACTTCGCACTCGACGCTGGCCGCGGCCGGCACCCAGTGCACCACGCCTTTGACCTTGCGGCCTTCAGGGTTCTTGCCCAATGTTTCCGGGTCGTAGGAGCAACGCAGTTCGACGATGTTGCCCTCGGCGTCCTTGATCGCTTCGTCGGCGCGGATCACGTAGCTGCCGCGCAGACGCACTTCGCCGTTCGGCTCCAGGCGCTTGTAGCCTTTCGGCGGCTCTTCCATGAAGTCTTCACGGTCGATGTAGATCTCACGGGCGAACGGCAGAACGCGCATGCCCATGTCTTCTTTCGGGTGGCACGGCAGTTCGAGGTTCTCGACCTGGCCTTCCGGGTAGTTGGTGATCACGACTTTCAGCGGACGCAACACGCACATGGCGCGCGGGGCGCTGTGGTCGAGGTCGTCACGGATGCTGAATTCGAGCATGCCGAAGTCGACCACGCCGTCGGAACGGTTGGTGCCGACCATTTCGCAGAAGTTGCGGATCGATTTCGGCGTGTAGCCACGACGACGGAAGCCCGACAGCGTGGACATGCGCGGATCGTCCCAACCGAAGACGTGCTTTTCATCGACCAGTTGCTTGAGTTTGCGCTTGCTGGTGATGGTGTAGTTCAGGTTCAGACGGCTGAACTCGTACTGGCGCGGCTTTGCCGGAACCGGCAGGTTCTCGAGGAACCACTCGTACAGCGGACGGTGGCTTTCGAACTCCAGGGTGCAGATCGAGTGAGTGATGCCTTCGATGGCGTCCGACTGACCATGGGTGAAGTCATAGTTCGGGTAGATGCACCACTTGTCGCCGGTCTGGTGGTGATGGGCGTGACGGATGCGGTACATGATCGGGTCGCGCAGGTTCATGTTCGGCGAGGCCATGTCGATCTTGGCCCGCAGCACGCGTGCGCCGTCCGGGAATTCGCCGGCACGCATGCGGGCGAACCAGTCGAGGTTTTCTTCCACGGAGCGATCACGGAACGGGCTGTTCTTGCCCGGTTCGGTCAGGGTGCCGCGGTATTCCTTGGCCTGTTCAGGGCTCAGGTCATCAACGTAGGCCTTGCCGGCCTTGATCAGCTCGACGGCCCAGTCGTGCAACTGGTCGAAATACTGCGAGGCATAGCGCACTTCGCCGGACCATTCAAAGCCCAGCCATTTGACGTCGCTTTCGATCGCGTCGATGTATTCCTGGTCTTCCTTGGCCGGGTTGGTGTCGTCGAAACGCAGGTGCGTGACGCCGCCAAATTCCTGGGCCAGGCCGAAGTTCACGCAAATCGACTTGGCGTGACCGATGTGCAGGTAGCCGTTGGGCTCAGGCGGGAAACGGGTGACGATCTGCGTGTGCTTACCCGAGTCCAGGTCCGCCTGGATGATCGGGCGCAGGAAATTGACCGGCACGGCAGGGCCGGTCTTGGAATTCGAGGTAGGGTCGACAGTGGGCTTGCTCATAGGATCCTTGAACGTACAAGTGCGCGGCCAGTTGGCCAAATCAAAGCGGCTGTTAAAACAAAGGGGCTTATCATAGCCGATGCCGTCAAGTCGCTGACAGAGCAGGCCCGAAAACGGGTGCATTTAATCGGATGCAAATGAAAAACAGCCTCGAAATTCGCGCCCGGCACGCTAAACTGCGCTCCTTGGCCGACATTGGCCGGACCGGTTGAGGGCTTAAATGCCCCGAAACCCACGAATTCATTGAATGAGTAGTAATCATGACCCAAGTCAAACTGACCACCAACCATGGCGACATCGTCCTGGAACTGAACGCTGAAAAGGCACCGCTGACCGTTGCCAACTTCATCGAGTACGTCAAAGCCGGTCACTACGAAAACACCGTTTTCCACCGCGTCATCGGTAACTTCATGATCCAGGGCGGCGGTTTCGAGCCAGGCATGAAAGAAAAGAAAGACAAGCGCCCAAGCATCCAGAACGAAGCCGACAACGGCCTGCCGAACGACAAGTACACCGTCGCCATGGCCCGCACCATGGAGCCGCATTCGGCATCCGCCCAGTTCTTCATCAACGTGGCTGACAACAGCTTCCTGAACCACAGCGCCAAAACCACTCAGGGCTGGGGCTACGCAGTATTCGCCAAAGTCGTTGAAGGCACCGACGTTGTCGACAAGATCAAAGGTGTTTCCACCACCATGAAATCCGGCCACCAGGACGTGCCAGCAGAAGACGTGATCATCGAGAAAGCCGAGATCATCGAAGCGTGATACTGCTGATTTCAGACTTGCATCTGGAAGAGGAGCGCCCGGACATCACCCGGGCGTTTCTGGATTTGCTCGCCGGACGCGCCCGCTCGGCGAGTGCGTTGTACATTCTGGGCGACTTTTTCGAGGCGTGGATTGGCGACGATGCCATGACGCCGTTCCAGCGTTCCATCTGCCAGGCCCTGCGCACCCTTAGCGACAGCGGCACGGCCATATTTCTGATGCACGGCAATCGCGACTTCATGCTCGGCCAGGCCTTCTGCAAACAGGCCGGCTGCACGTTGCTGAAGGACCCGAGTGTCGTGCAGTTCAACGGCGAACCGGTGCTCTTGATGCACGGCGACAGCCTCTGCACCCGCGACGAAGCTTATATGAAGCTGCGTCGCTACCTGCGCAACCCGATCACCCTGTTCATCCTGCGGCACCTGCCGTTGCGCACTCGCCATAAACTGGCGCGCAAACTGCGCAGCGAAAGCCGGGCCCAGACGCGGATGAAGGCCAATGACATCGTCGATGTCACGCCGGACGAAGTGCCGCGGATCATGCAGGAATTTGGCGTAAAAACCTTGATCCATGGGCACACCCATCGCCCGGCCATTCACAAGTTGCAGATTGGCGAGCAAGCGGCCAAGCGCATTGTGCTGGGGGATTGGGACCGTCAGGGCTGGGCGTTGCAAGTGGATGAGCAAGGGTTTGCCCTCGCCCCCTTCGACTTCGCCCCACCGCCACAACTCGCAGCCCCCACGAACTAAAAGGCCACCACAGACCCCATTGTGGGAGCGAGCCTGCTCGCGAAGGCGGTGTGTCAGTTGAGATAGATGTTGACTGACAGGATGCTTTCGCGAGCAGGCTCGCTCCCACATTTTTGATCTTCATGAGACGCAAATCCTGTGTCGCCGAAAATACCCTGTGGGAGTGAGCCTGCTCGCGAAGGCGGTGTGTCAGTTGAGATAGACGTTGACTGACAAACCGCTATCGCGAGCAGGCTCACTCCCACATTTTTGATCTTCATGAGACGCAAATCCTGTGTCGCCGACAATACCCTGTGGGAGCGAGCCTGCTCGCGAAGGCGGTGTGTCAGTTGAGATAGATGTTGACTGACAGGACGCTTTCGCGAGCAGGCTCGCTCCCACATTTTTGATCTTCATGAGACGCAAATTATGTGTCGCCGACCATACCCGGTGGGAGCGAGCCTGCTCGCGATGGCGGTGTGTCAGTTGAGATAGATGTTGACTGACAGGACGCTATCGCGAGCAGGCTCACTCCCACATTTTTGATCTTCATGAGACGCAAATTATGTGTCGCCGACAATACCCTGTGGGAGTGAGCCTGCTCGCGATGGCGGATTCACATTCAACACTTTTATTGACTGACCCACCGCTTTCGCGAGCAGGCTCGCTCCTACATTTTTGATCTTCATGAGACGCAAATTATGTGTCGCCGACAATACCCTGTGGGAGTGAGCCTGCTCGCGATGGCTGTGCGTCAGTTGAGATAGATGTTGACTGACAGGACGCTTTCGCGAGCAGGCTCGCTCCCACTTTTTTGATCTTCATGAGACGCAAATTCTGTGTCGCCGACAATACCCTGTGGGAGTGAGCCTGCTCGCGATGGCGGATTCACATTCAACACTTTTATTGACTGACGGGACGCTATCGCGAGCAGGCTCGCTCCTACAGGGTTTGTGTTTGGCTTAGTGGCCGGAGGCCGCCGGCCCCGCCTTCGCCGCAAACGGCGGTTTTGCCAGCCACACAATCACGATCAAGGCCATGAATGCCCAACCCAGCAACGTGAAGTAATCCACGGTGGAGAGCATGTACGCCTGACTGGTCAGCACATGATCCAACTGCGCATACGCCGGGTTGCTCGGCCCGCCCAGGGCATTCAGTGCCTCGCGGGTCGCCGGCTCATAAGTGCTGATGCTTTCGCTCATATAGGCATGATGCTGATCCGCCCGACGAATCCAGATCCACGTGGTCAGCGACGCCGCAAAACTGCCGCCCAAGGTCCGCAGGAACGTTGCCAGGCCCGCGCCATCGGCGATCTGGCTCGGTGGCAAGTCGGACATCAGAATGCTCAACGTCGGCATGAAGAACAGCGCCACGCCAATGCCCATGAACAATTGCACCAGCGCGATGTGCTGGAAGTCCACTTCGTTGGTAAACCCGGCGCGCATGAAACAGCTCAGGCCAATCGCCAGGAACGCCAGTCCGGCCAGCAGCCGCAGGTCGAACTTGTGCGCGTACTTGCCGACAAACGGTGACATCAACACCGGCAGAATCCCGATTGGCGCCACCGCCAGCCCCGCCCACGTTGCCGTGTAACCCATCTGGGTTTGCAGCCATTGCGGCAGGATCAGGTTGATGCCAAAGAACCCTGCGTAACCCAACACCAGCACGATGGTGCCGATTCGGAAGTTGCGATACGCAAACAGCCGCAGATTGACCACCGGGTGCTTGTCGGTCATTTCCCAGATCACGAACACCGCCAGTGCGACCACTGAAATCGCCGCGCCGATGAGGATGAAGTTCGACTCGAACCAATCGAGGTCATTGCCCTTGTCGAGGATCACCTGCAACGCCCCGACGCCAATGATCAAGGTGATCAGCCCGACGTAGTCCATCGGCTGGCGGCTGGTTTCCACCGGACGCGCTTTGAGCTGCTGGCGCACCACCATCACCGCGAAAATGCCGATTGGCACGTTGATAAAGAAGATCCACGGCCAGCTGTAACTGTCGGTAATCCAACCGCCGAGGATCGGACCGGCAATCGGCGCCACCACCGTGACCATCGCCAGCAATGCCAGGGCCATGCCGCGCCTGGCCGGCGGATAGACCGCGATCAGCAGCGTCTGGGTCATCGGGTACAACGGACCGGCGACCAGGCCTTGCAGCACCCGGAAGCCAATCAGCTCGGGCATCGAGGTCGAGATACCGCAGAGAAACGAGGCCAGCACAAACAGAATCGTCGCCCAGAGAAATAGCTTCACCTCACCAAACCGGCGGCTGAGCCAACCGGTCAGCGGCAGCGCAATCGCATTGCTCACCGCAAACGAAGTGATCACCCAGGTGCCCTGCTCCGAACTCACGCCCAGGTTGCCGGAAATCGTCGGCAGCGCAACGTTGGCGATGGTGGTGTCGAGCACCTGCATGAAAGTCGCCAGCGACAGGCCGATGGTGCTGAGCAGCAGGCTGGGCGGCGTGAAAGACGCGTTATTGCTCATCGTGAATCCCTTGAAGCTGGGCAGGCGCGGCGCCTTTCAAAGGGCGCCGCTGACCTTGTGGGAGCGAGCTTTTGTGGGGGGGGGGGGTGGGGCCCCCCCCCCAAAGCAAGCGCCCACACGGGGGGGGTGAGAGGGGGGCGGGGTTTGTGGGGGCCCCGGGGGTGGAGTGGTAGGACAGGGTGAGGAAAGGGGCGGGCG
>NZ_VIUJ01000016.1:0-76418 GCF_007993905.1 Pseudomonas sp. SJZ077 | reverse complement strand
TGTTTCGCCCCTCTCTCCCCCCCTACCGGGGGCGGGGCGGGCCCGCTTCCGCCTGGCCCCGGCGGTGGTTGGGGGTGGGGGTTTTTGGGGGGGGGGCCCCCCCCCCCCCCCCCACAAAAGCTCGCTCCCACAGGGGAGGTATCAGCGCTGGACGGTTTTACTGGCCGCAGCGCTGTTGTCGTGGATCAACTGAGTGATCATCGCGTCGGCCTCGGCCAACTGACGGTCGTAGACGTTGGTGCTGAAGGACGCCTTTTGCGGCGGCTGTTGCGCCAGCACCGGGCCGCTCTGATCGCGCAGGTTCACATCGACCTGAGTCGACAGGCCGACCCGCAATGGATGCTTGGCCAGTTCTTCGGCGTTGATGTGAATCCGCACCGGCACCCGCTGCACGATCTTGATCCAGTTACCGGTGGCGTTCTGCGCCGGCAGCAAGGCAAACGCGCTGCCGGTACCGGCGCCGAGGCTGTCGATGGTGCCGCTGAACTTCACGTCGCTGCCGTAGAGGTCAGCTTCGATATCCACCGGTTGGCCGATGCGCATGTCACGCAGCTGGGTTTCCTTGAAGTTGGCGTCGATCCACAGCTGATCCAGCGGAATGACCGCCATCAGCGCCGTGCCCGGCTGGACGCGCTGGCCCAGTTGTACCGAGCGTTTGGCCACGTACCCGGTGACCGGCGCGATCAAGGTGCTGCGGGAATTGTTCAAGTAGGCCTGACGCAATTGCGCGGCCGCCGCCATCACGTCCGGGTGCGACGAGACCACGGTGTCATCCACCAAGGCGCTTGTGGTTTTCAGTTGCTGTCTGGCGTTGGCCAGGGCGTTTTGCGCTGAGGTGAGGTCGTCGCGAGCGTGGGACAGCTCTTCCTGGGAAATCGCCCCGCCAGCGGCGAGGTTTTTCCGGCGATTGAAGTTGTCCTGAGCCTTCTGCACTTCCGCCTGCTGGGCGTTGACCTGGGCTTTCATGCCGTCGACGTTGCTGTACAAACCGCGCACCTGACGCACGGTGCGCGCCAGGTTGGCCTGGGCACTTTGCAGACCGACTTGGGCATCGTTCGGGTCGAAGTTGATCAGCACCTGGCCTTCATGGACCAGGTCGCCATCATCCGCGCCGATACTGACCACGGTGCCGGTGACCAGCGGGGTGATTTCCACCACGTTACCGTTCACATAGGCGTCGTCGGTGCTTTCGTTCCAGCGCCCGTAAAATTCGTGATATCCCCAGACGGCGACACCGGCGAGGATCACCACGATCGCGAGCACCACCAGCATGACTTTGCGTTTGCGCGGGTTGCTGGTGTCAGGAGCGTTGTCAGGGGTTTGTGTGTGTTCTGCAGTGGCCATGACCAATACCTTGAATTAATTGTGCTGCGTGGCTGGGAGTGCGTTGGCTGCGGTCAGGGTTTCGCCCTGGAAGCCGCCGCCCAGCGCCTGCATCAGTTGGATCGACAGGTCGATCTGCTCGGCATTCAGGTTGGCCAGCTGGCGCTGGGCCTGGAGCAATTGCTGCTCGATGCTGAGCACGTCCAGGTAGTTTCCGATGCCGGAACCGTACCGCTGGACCACGGTGTTGTAAGAATCCTGGGCAATGTCGGTGGCGTGTTGCTGCGCCCCGATCTGCCGGCCGATGTCGCGCAACTGGTTGATGGTGTCACTGACATCACCCAAGGCTTTCACCAGGCTTTTGTTGTACTGCGCCACCGCGAGGTCGTAATCGGCGTCGCGGGAATCGAGGTCGGCACGCAAGCGGCCGCCGTCGAAAATCGGCACGGAGATAGTCGGCGCAACATTAAAGAAACGGCTGGCCGAACCAAACATCGCATCTCCCAACAACGATTCGGCACCGGCCGCGGCGCTCAGGTTGAGGTTGGGGTAGAACTGGGTCTTGCCGGCGGCGATGTTCTTGCTCGCGGCCTCGACCCGCCAGCGCGCGGCGACCAGGTCTGGACGACGACCGAGCAACTCGGCGGGCAATACCGATGGCAATGCCACGGCGCTGGCTTGCAGGATCTTCGGCCGGGCGATTTCATTGCCGCGATCCGGGCCTTTGCCGAGCAGCACGGCCAAGGCGATTTTTGCGCTTTGCAGGCGTTTTTCGGCGTCGATCAGGCTCGCTTCGGAGCTGGCTTCCAGGCTTTCGGTTTGCTGGAACTGGTATTGGCTGTCGATCCCCGAGCTCAGGCGGCGCTGGCTCAGTTCAAGCATTTGTTTGGTGCGCTTGAGGTCTTCATTGGCCAGGTCATAGACGATGTGCGCCTGCCCCAAGTCGCTATAGGCGCGGGCGACATCGGCGGACAAGGTCAATTGCGCGGCCTGCTGATCGACTTCGGCCGCACGGGCCTCGCCCAATGCAGCTTCCCAGGCATCCCGCTGACCGCCCCAGAGGTCGAAGTTGTAATTGAAACTGGCGCCGATGTTGCGCACGGTGGAATACGTACCGCCCTGCCCGCTCGGGTCTTGATCTCGTGCCAGGCGCGAACGGCTGACTCCGGCGCTGGCATCGAGGGTCGGCATCCGCGCGGCATCGGCGGCATACGCGGCGGCGCTGGCCTGGTGGGCGCGGGCGTCGGCGATCTGCATGTCGGGGCTGTCGTGCAGGGCTTCGCGGATCAGGCCATTGAGCTGTGGATCACCGAGGCTTTTCCACCAGTCGCTTTTCGGCCAGGCCGCGGGCGACAGAGTCACGCCGCTGAGGGATTGCCCGGCCTTGAGGTTTTTCGCATCAAGGCTGACGCCTTCGGTGTTCAGGCCGCTGTAACTGGCGCAACCGGCCAGGGTCATGGCCGCCAGCACCAGGCTCAGGCCGGCACGCAGCGTTTTACTGCTCATTTGTCACCTACCCGCAGCAAGGTGATCGAGTCACCGGCTGCCACAAGGATTTTCTTGAGGATCTGCTCCAGGGTTTTCAGCTCATCCGGGGTGATCGCGCCGGCCAGTTCATTCATGGCGTCGGCGCCGATCTCCGGCAGACGGTCGGTCAATTGCTGGCCTTGCTCGGTGAGCACCAGTTGCACCTGACGGCGATCTGCTTCGGAACGTTGGCGGGCGAGAAAACCTTTCTGTTCCAGACGGTCGAGCATGCGAGTCATCGAACCGCTGTCCAGCGACAGGTGACGGCACAGCTCGGCCGGGGTATCGACGCCGAACTGGGCCATGATGATCAGCACTTTGAACTGCGCGGCGGTGATGCCGTGGGGCTCCATGTGCGTGTCGATGATCCGGTCCTTGAGCAGCGCAGCGCGCCCGAGCAGGAGGCCGAGATGGCACGTGTGGAATTCGTCTGGGGTGAAGTGTTTCATCTGGCCACCAATTAGCTGCCTAGGCAGAGAATGTATGACGAGATGTTACTGCCTAGGCAGCGAATGTCAACGTAATAGTTAGGAAGCTTTCTATTTGGTCGATAAATGGCTTACGAAAAAAATTGCTTCGGATCGATGACCGCAGCACGCCCATCGCGAGCAGGCTCGCTCTCACAAGAGTTCGGTGTGATCTCTGTGGGAGCGAGCCTGCTCGCGATGGCAGCGACTCGGTTTGGGAGAAGACGGCGGTTTTAGAAGTCCCGCTTGTAGAAGATGTCCAGCGAACTGGCCACGCCGCCGGCGGCTTCGAGGTAGACCTTTTTGCTCAGTTTGTAGCGCAAGGCAATGGTGTTGGCCGGCTCGAACACGCCCACGCCATAGCGCAGGCTGAGCTTCTCGGAGATATTGCCGCTGGCCACGACGCTGGTGGTATTGCCGCTGCCCTGGGTGTCGAGCTGGAAATCCTGAATCCCCAGGTCGTTGGCCAGTTTGCCGGTCACTCCCGAACTGCCCATCAACCCCAACCCGAGCGCAGCCTGGGCCAGCATGTTGTTGTCTTCACCGTTGGTGCTTAGCGGACGCCCCAGCACCAGATAGGACAACGCCTGCTCCTGACTCATGGCCGGCTCGGAGAAGATCTGCGTGGTCGGCTGCTCGGCGCTGCCGCTGAGGCGAATACCGGCGATCACGTCGTCGGTCCGCCGAATGGCTTCGATGTCCAGGTACGGCTGGTCAATCGGGCCGGCGAACAGCAGCCGCGCACGGCGCACCGTCAGCCGCTGTCCGTACGCCCGGTAACGCCCGTCGTTGAGCCAGAGTTCGCCTCGGGTGTCCATGTTGTCGCCAATGTGCACATGCCCTTGCAGGTTGGCGGTCAGGCCAAACCCGGCGAAGCTGAGTTTGTCCTCACCCACCACCACGTCGATGTCCATTTTCATGGTCAACGGCGGTTTGCCCTCTTCGGTCTGCTGGCCGACGATCACCGTGTCATCGGAAACCTTGACCGTCGACGGCGGCAACTCGCGCACGGTGATTTCGCCCTTGGGCACCCGCACTTTGCCGGCGATCGCCAGTTGCTCGTCTTTTATCGAGATCTTCAGGTCCGGCGCCACTTCGAGTTTGGCATAGGGTTCGACGGTGACGGGCAACTGTGAGCCCTTGAGCGTCAGGTCCACCACCAGCGCCTGGCCCCAGGCGATGTGGCCGTTGAGACTGCCCTGCCCGGCCTTGCCGCTTTTCCAGCCGCCGTTCAACTGCACCGTTTCGCCGGCGATCTGCGCTTGAAGCTGCAAGCCCTGCAACTCCATCGGCAATTCAGGCCCGGACACTTCGCCATCGCTGAGCAGCAGATTGCCGTTCACCTGCGGTGCCAGCAGATCGCCGGACAGCGTGCCACTGCCGTTCAAGCGCCCGGTGAGTTTCTCGACCATTGGCACAAATGGCCGCGCCACCGACAGATCCAGGCCACTGAGACGGAACGAGCCGGTGAGCGGTTTGTTTTTCAGCAGCGGATTGATCTGCGCCTGCACCCTCAGTTCGCCGAGCTTGCCGACGACGAAATTGAGGTCGGTGTCGATGCGTTTGGGCGTGAGTTTGCTGGTGAGCTTCAGGGTCTGGTACGGGAAGTCCAGCCACTGATCCTTTTCCTTGATGCGCAACGTACCGCCGCTGGCATCGACGCTGATCTGGCCGTTTGGGCCGCTGGCCGGCAGGTCCAGTTGCAGGTCGGCATTGAGCCGGCCCTTCCAGGCGAAATCTTTCGGCAACCATTGCGCGAGGCTTTCGATCGGGAATTGCTTGAGGTGATAACGCAGCTTCGGTTCCGGCATCAGGCGCTGGTCTTCGCCACACAGACTGGCGGGGCCGGACATCCAGCAATGGGCGCCGAAGTTGATCTTGCCGTCCGCCAGCCGTTCAAGTTTCGCCGGGCCTTGCAGCTTCCAGTCCTGACCGCCGGCCTGGATATCTCCGCTGGCCAGGCGTCCGCGCCAATTGCCCTTGTCCAGATTACCGTCCAGCCCGAGCGCCAGTTTCAGTTTCGGACCTTGCAGATCGAGGGTGAGTTTCTGGTTCTTGATATCGCCCTGGCCGCTGGCGGTCAGCGTGCCCAGCGAGGTGTCGCCGGCCTGGATGCCGCTGCCTTTGAGGTCGATTTTCGCCCGCTGCGCGCCATCGAGGGTCGCGTCCAGGTTCAGGCTTTGCAGACGATTGTCTTCGAAAGCCAGCTGCGTGCCTTGCAGCCCGAGCTTGCCTTGCGGTGCCTTGAGCGTGCCGGCGACATCAATGCGGCCGTTGAGCTGTCCGCGCAGTTGCGGCCAGAGTTGGGCCAGACGTGGCAGCTTGATGTCGATCTGCCCGGCGAGCTTCTGTTGCAGACTGCCCTTGCCGGTGATGCTGTTGTCACCGAGGCGGATTTGCAGCGCATTGAGGTTCCATTGTTCACCGCCGCCGTCGGCCTTGGCCTGGATCACCGCCGGTTGGCCGCGCAGTTTGCCTTTGAGGTCGAGGTCGGCATCCAGGCTGAGTTTTTCATTCTTCATCTCGCCTTTGCTGCGCAACGGTCCGGCCAGCGTCCCCGGTAACTCCGCGACCCAATACGCCGGGTTGATCGCCGACAGATCGAGCGCGGTGTCCCAGCCGATGCCATCGGCAAACTGCAGGTTCAGATGCCCGATGGCTTTGCCCTGCCCGGCTTCGAGTTGAATCTGTTGCAGATAGATTTTCGTCAGGTCGCCGCTGAACGGGCTTTCGAGGCTGAACGCACCTGCCGGGCCATCGAGGGCCGATTTGAAGTGACCGATGTATTTTCCGTCGGTGTAGGAGACTTCACCGTTGAAGCGGCGCAACACCACTTCTGGCTCGTCGATCAACGGATAGAGACGGTGCCACGGGAAATCCAGCCAGTCGATCTTCGCATCGGCGCTCAGGCCTTTGGTCCAGTCGAGTTTGCCGGTGAGCTTGAGTGATTGCTTGTCGTTGGCCGTCAGGTCGAGGGCAGCAATCTGCGCGCTGCTGGCATCGACCTTGCCTTGCAGCACCAGCGCCACCGGGCCTTTTTCAGCGGGCAGCGTGGCTTTGCCGAGCAACTGGTAACCGTTTTTCAGGTCGCCGTCACCGGTAAGCTCGAGTTGATTGAGTTGCAAGGTGTCCGGCAGGTCGGCGCTGGGTTTGAAGCCGTCGGCGGTGATCCGTACTTTGGCCGGAAGGTTGTCGACCAGCGGTTGCAGCTCGCCGGTCAGTTGGCCATTCAAGTAACCGCTGCTGTCGGCTTTAAGATTCAGGGTTTTCAGCAGGTCGCCGTCCACCTTCAACGCCAGGCTCCAAGGCTCGGGGGCCGGCAGGGTCAACGTACCTTCAGCCTTGAGCGGCCAGTTGCCGCTGGGTTGCAGCAGGCCTGACAGGTTCAGGCTGAGCTCGTCACGCTGCAACTTCACCGAGTCGATCTGCAAGCCTTGCACCGTCCAGTGCGCGGCCAGTTGCAGGCCTTTGAGTTCTTCGCTGCCGTTGAACAGCAGACTGCCGACTTGCACATCACCCAATTCGATCGCCAGGGGCAAATCCAGATCCGGGAGCGTGATTGGCCCGCCGTTGTCTTCTTCGTTGCCCGGCGGGAATTGCAGGCTGACCTGATCGGCCTTCAATTGCTCGATGCACAAGGTCATGCGCATCAGGCACAACGGCGACCAGGCGAATATCGGTTTGCTCAGCTCAACCCGACGGGTGTCCTGCTGCCACACCAGATGATCGGCACTCCACTGCCCGCCCAATCGGCCCTGGAAATTCTCCACGGTCAGGCCCGGCACCCAGCCGAGCGCCCAGCGACTGCCCGCCGCAGTGCCCAGCACCGTGGTCACGGCCAGAACGACCAGCATCAGCAGCGCCGGAATCGCCAGCAGCGTTATTTTCAAACCACGCTTCACAGCTCGGGCCCCATGGAAAAGTGCAGTCGAATGCCGCCGTCGTCGTCCATCGCGTGGGCCAGGTCGAGACGAATCGGCCCCACCGGGGACACCCAGCGCACGCCGATGCCCACGCCGGTCTTGAGGTTCGGCAGTTCGAGTGTATTGAAGGAGTTGCCCTGGTCAACGAAGGTCGCGACCCGCCATTTTTCGGCGACGGAGTACTGATATTCGACGCTGCCGGTGATCATATAGCGGCCACCGATGCGGTCGCCGTCAGAGTTTTCCGGGGACAGGCTTTGATAGTCATAGCCGCGCACGCTCTGATCGCCACCGGCAAAAAAGCGCAACGACGGCGGTATCGATTTGTAGCCGTTGGTGGCGCTGCCGCCGACCTGAACCCGACCGAGGAAACGGTGCTTGTCGAAGACCGTGGTCAAGCCTTTGACCAGCGCCGTGCCGTAGATCAGGTTGTTGTCGGACCCCAAGCCTTCCTTCGCCACTTTGCTCTCGAATTCCAGGCGATAGCCATTGTGCGGGTCGATGCGGTTGTCGCTTTTCAGGTAGGAATAACTGACGCCGGGCATCAGCAGGGTACTGAGTCCGGAGTCATCCCCGAGCCGGTATTCCTCGCGTTGCCACTTGAGCGAGACCACGCGCTGCCAGCCACTGGGCAACTTGCTGTGCCATTCGGGGCCAACCGTCAGGAGTTTGCTCAGGGAGTCCTTGTCGGCGATTTCTTCGTTTTGATAACCACCGGCAAAACGCAATTTGTCGGTCAGCGGCGGGTCCAGGGGAATGTCGTAGAACACCCCGACGTTCTGCCGTGGCGCCGATATTTCGGTCTCCCAGCCATAGCTGTGCCCTTGCGGGTTGACCCAGTGCCGGGTCCAGTTGGCCTTGACCCGGGGACCGACGTCGGTGGAATAACCCAGCCCCAGGCCCATGGTCCGTGGTTTGCGGGTTTCGAGTTTGACGTCGACCGGGATCACATCGTTCTTGGACGCCGTCGGCGCCGCGTCCACCCGCACGCTTTCGAAATAGCCGCTCGATTGCATCGCCTGATTGAGTTCGGCAATCAGTTCAGAGTCATAGGGTGCGCCTTCCTTGAACGGCACCATGCGCCGCAACAAGTCTTCGTCGAACGGCGTATCTCCCTCGAAACTGACCTTGCCCAGGGCATAACGCGGGCCGCTGTCATAGACGAGGTCGATGTCGGCGACACCGGCGCGTGGGTCCACCGACAACGTCTGATGCGTGAAGTGGCCGCTGAAGAAACCGTAACGCGAGGCCTGATTCTGGATCATTTTCTTGGCGTCTTCATAACGGCCATGGTTCAGCACCGCGCCGGTTTTCAGCGCAGCGCTTTTGGGGACACGAAAGGATTTGAGCGAGGCCGCCGGGCCGTCGACGCGAATCGTGACATTGCGCAAATGCACCGGCTCGCCAGGATCGATGTTGAGGATCAGGCGCGGCGTCTCGCCGCCCTTCACGTCGCTGTCGATCTGCGGCTGGTAATAGCCCAACGCCTGGGCGGCCTTGCGCGCCTGTTCCTCGGCGCCACGACTGAAGCGCAGCAAGGCTTCTTCGTCACGATCGCCGAGGCTGCCGATATAGCCCTCTATATTGGCTTTCAGTTCATCGTTGGACGGTTTGATCCGCACATCCAATTCACTTTGCGCCAGTGCCGCGCAGCTGGTGAACAGCATCAGCACGCCACTGGTAATTCTTCCTGGAAACTTCATAGGCGCGGATGCTATCACGAGCTTGGGAGCGTGATAGAGCCTGGCATGCAGTGAAAGTTCTACCGAAAGTTTACGTTTATGCCGTTGCTGTTTGTAACACCTGGGGATTGGCGTGGAAAAATACGTGTTCGCGGATCGGTCCTACCGCTACCTCGCCGATTTCCTCGTAGCCCTGACGCTTATAGAATTCCAGATAACGAGGATTCCCGGTGTCCAGAATCACACCCTGGGAGGTTTCATCCACGGCACACCAGTTATGCACCGCTTGCAGCAGTTGCTCGCCGAAGTGTTTGCCCTGGAACTGCGGGTGAATCCCCAGCAACGGCAGGACATGCACCGAGTCGGACGGCACACAAGCGGCAACGGCAGCGTGGTAATCGAGGTAACGACGGGTACAACGGAAACCGGCGCTGAGCACCATGCGCAGACGCCAGGCCCAGCTTTCGGTGATGCCCAATCGACGTTGCGGTGGAGCGATCAGGGCGATGCCGATCAGGCGGTCGTTGACCAGCAGGCCGATGGCCGGCAGATCCTGAAGAAAGTGTTGTTTGACCAGTTCCCGCACGGTCGCTCGCACACGGTGCTCATAGCCGGGACGTTCGGCCTCGAACAAATAGCCGAAGGTCGGTTCGTGCCGGTAAGCGTGGTAAAGCAGGGAGCGCGCTTCGTGGGCATAGCCGCTGTCGAGCATGTGGATATCGGCAATGGCGGTCGAGGTTTCGGGCATAACGGTAGATCTCCCCGGGGCGCTGCTCAAAATGGCGGCGCTCTTATTGGTACGAGCCTTTGGGTGGCAATACAGTTCCCCCACAGGTATAGACCAAGGCGGGCTCTTCATCGACTGGACGGGCCTCATCGCGGGCAAGCCACGTTCCCACAGTTTCTGTGGCGTACACAAAATTTGTGTCCGCTGGAGAACCTTGCAGGCGTGGCTTGCCCGCGATGAGGCCCTGACTGCCAATACAGATCTGACAGAACACAGTGAATCCCCTCACCCCAACACTGGCCCGATTCCCACAGGTCAGCTAGCATCGCCCTTTTGCCAGGACTGCCGACCATGAAGATCGTCTCCTTCAACATCAACGGGCTGCGCGCTCGCCCGCATCAGCTGGCGGCGCTGATCGACAAGCACCAGCCGGACGTGATCGGGCTGCAGGAAACCAAGGTTCACGACGACCAGTTCCCGCTGGCCGAGGTACAGGCGCTGGGTTATCACGTGTATTTCCACGGGCAGAAAGGCCATTACGGCGTCGCCCTGCTCTCGCGCAAAGAACCGATTGCCCTGCATAAAGGCTTCGCCACCGACGACGAAGAGGCCCAACGACGCTTCATCTGGGGCACGTTCGCCGACGCCAATGGCGTGCCGGTGACCATCATGAACGGCTATTTCCCACAGGGCGAAAGCCGCGATCACCCCACCAAGTTCCCGGCCAAGGAGCGTTTCTACGGCGACCTGCAGCAGTTGCTGGAAAGCCAGTTCAGCAATGAACAGCCAGTGGTGGTGATGGGCGACGTGAACATTTCTCCGGAAGACTGCGACATCGGCATCGGCCCGGACAACATGAAACGCTGGCTGAAAACCGGAAAATGCAGCTTTCTGCCGGAAGAACGCGAGTGGATGGCCCGCTTGAAGAACTGGGGCCTGGTCGACAGTTTCCGTCACTTGAACCCGGACGTGGCCGACCGGTTCAGCTGGTTCGACTACCGCAGCCGCGGTTTTGAAGACGAACCCAAGCGCGGGCTGCGGATTGACCTGATCATGGCGTCCCATGGGTTGTTGCCGCGCGTCAAGGATGCGGGAGTGGACTACGAACTGCGTGGGATGGAAAAACCATCGGATCATGCGCCGATCTGGCTTGAGTTGAGCTGATTCCCCCAGGCTTTACACAGATCAAATTGTGGGAGCGAGCCTGCTCGCGATAGCGGACTTACATTCAATACAAGTGTTGACTGTTAAGCCCTCATCGCGAGCAGGCTCGCTCCCACGCCTAGTGACTGTCATCTTTTAGAAATCTAACTGACTTATTCTCCCGGCACTTCCTTTGGCCAAACAAGGTGCCGGCATGACGCTGTGCAGATCGTTCCTGTTGATGCTGTGTGCCTGTTTGCCCTTCACCACCTCAGCGGGCGATCTGCCGACGCCCGAAAACAGCCCCGTCCTGCGCATCCAGGGTTCCAACACCATTGGCGCCGCGTTGGGGCCGGCGCTGGTCGAAGGACTGATGCGCGAACAAGGCTTGCTCAAGGTCCGCAGTGAAGTCCCGGACAAAGCCAACGAACAACGTATCGTCGGCGAAACGGTTCAGGGACGACGGGTGATAGTGGACGTCGCGGCTCATGGTTCCAGCACCGGGTTCAGCACCCTCAAAACAGCATCCGCCGACCTCGCCGCCTCGTCACGCCCGATCAAGGACAGCGAACGAGTCGAGCTCAAAACCCTGGGCGACTTCAAAAGCCCCGGCGCCGAACAAGTCATCGCCATCGATGGCCTGGCGATCATCCTCCATCCGCAAAATCCGCTGAACCAGCTCAGCACCGACCAATTGGCGCGAATTTTCAGCGGTGAGGCAAAAACCTGGGAAGAGCTCGGTGGCAGCGGCGGGACAATTCACCTGTATGCGCGGGATGACCAATCGGGCACCTACGACACCTTCAAGGAATTGGTCCTCAGCCGCCGCGGGAAAACGCTCAACAGCGCCGCGAAACGCTTCGAATCCAGCGAGCAATTGTCCGACGCCGTCAGTCTGGATCGGCAAGGCATCGGTTTTATCGGTTTGCCCTACGTGCGCCAGGCCAAAGCCGTGGCGATTGCCGATGGCCAATCCCAGGCCATGCTGCCGCTCAACAACCTTATTGCCACGGAAGACTATCCGCTGTCCCGGCGGCTGTTCTTTTACCTGCCGCCCACCGGGAAAAATCCTTGGGCACAAGCGCTGGTGGCGTTCGCGCAAAGCAGCAAAGGGCAGGAAATCGTCGCAGCCAATGGTTTTATCGCGCAGACCGTCCAGGCCATGACGGTTACGCCAAATGCACTGATGCCCGAGGGATACCAGGCACTAAGTCGCCACGCCCAGCGGCTGTCGGTGAATTTCCGTTTCGAGGAAGGCAGCGCGACGCTGGACAACAAGGCCCGACAAGACTTGTCGCGGGTGCTCGACTATATAAAGCAGCACGATAAAACCAATCGGCAGGTGACGCTGGTGGGATTTGGTGATGCCAAGAGCGATCCGGCGCGTGCCGATCTGTTATCGAAACTGCGGGCCATGGCGGTGCGGCGGGAACTGGTGAAAAGCGGCGTGGTGTTTCGCGAGATTCGCGGCTTTGGCGCCGAAATGCCGGTGGCGGCGAATAGCGCGGATGAGGGGCGGATCAAGAATCGGCGGGTAGAGGTTTGGGTATATTGAGTCAGATGTTGCTGTGTTGAATGGGTCGACGCCTTCGCGGGCAAGCCTCGCTCCTGCAGAGAATAGTGATCCCTGTAGGAGCGAGGCTTGCCCGCGAAGAACGATGACGCTGTTTTACTGCCCGCTACGCATCATCTCTTTCGGCACATACTTGCCGATCTCGAACTTGCCGATTGCCGCGCGGTGCACTTCGTCCGGGCCATCGGCCAGGCGCAGAGTGCGTTGCATCGCATACATATAGGCCAGCGGGAAATCGTTGGAAACCCCTGCCCCGCCATGCATCTGGATGGCCCGATCGATCACCCGCAGGGCCACGTTCGGCGCGACGACTTTGATCTGCGCGATCTCGCTCTTCGCCACCTTGTTACCGACGGTGTCCATCATGTACGCCGCTTTCAATGTCAGCAGGCGTGCCATGTCGATTTCCATCCGCGAGTCGGCGATCTTGTCGATGTTGCCGCCCAGGCGTGCCAACGGTTTACCGAACGCGGTGCGGCTCACTGCACGTTTGCACATCAACTCCAGCGCACGCTCGGCCATGCCGATCGAGCGCATGCAGTGGTGAATCCGGCCAGGGCCAAGGCGACCCTGGGCGATTTCGAAGCCGCGTCCCTCGCCCAGCAGGACGTTTTCATACGGCACGCGAACGTTTTCAAACAGCACTTCGGCGTGGCCGTGAGGCGCGTCGTCGTAGCCGAACACCGGCAACGGACGAACGATCTTCACACCCGGGGCATCCACCGGCACCAGAATCATCGAGTGCTGGGCGTGGCGTGGCGCGTCAGGATTGCTCAGGCCCATGAAGATCAGAATCTTGCAGCGCGGGTCGCAGGCGCCTGAGGTCCACCACTTTTTACCGTTGATCACCCACTCGTCGCCGTCACGCACAGCGCGGGCAGCCATGTTGGTGGCGTCGGATGAAGCAACGTCCGGTTCGGTCATGGCGAACGCCGAGCGGATCTCGCCGCGCAGCAGCGGTTCGAGCCAGCGTTGTTTCTGTTCTTCGTTGGCGTAACGCACCAGCACTTCCATGTTGCCGGTGTCCGGTGCGGAGCAGTTGAAGGGCTCAGGACCGAGCAGCGAGCGGCCCATGATTTCCGCCAATGGCGCGTATTCGAGGTTGGTCAGGCCGGCACCGAGTTCGGACTCAGGCAGAAACAGATTCCACAACCCTTCGGCCTTTGCCTTGAGTTTGAGCTCTTCCATGATCGCGGTCGGCTGCCAGCGATCGCCTTCGGCGACCTGGCGCTCGAACACGGCTTCGGCGGGATAAACGTAAGTGTCCATGAACGCGGTCACGCGCTCACGCAGTTCCTGAACCTTGGGCGAATAAGCGAAATCCATGAGCAATTACCTTCTTGGGCAGAGGTTGTTTTAGGTCATGCATCGATGCTAGAACAGCGTTGATAATTTACCTAGCCTATTCTCGGCGTGTATTAACATTCATCACCGATATATGATCGGCTGATTGAGAACCAACAATAAGAGTGCAGCGCAATGAATCTGAGCAAGGTCGACCTCAACCTTTTCATCGTCTTCGACGCGATCTACACCGAAGCCAATTTGACCCGAGCCGGGCAGATTGTCGGCATTACTCAGCCAGCCGTCTCGAACGCTCTGGCCCGCCTGCGCGAGACCTTCAACGACCCATTGTTCGTGCGCACGGCGCAAGGCATGGTGCCGACGCCGATGGCGCAAAACATCATCGGACCGGTGCGTAACGCGCTCTCCCTGCTGCGGGTGTCGGTGCAGGAAAGCCGGATTTTTAACCCGCTGCAAGCGGTCAAGACGTATCGCATCAGCATGACCGACCTGACCGAAGCGGTGATTCTGCCACCGCTGTTCCAGCGCCTGCGCCGCCTGGCGCCGACGGTGATCATCGAAAGCTTTCTGTCCAAGCGCCGCGAGACCACCAAGGAACTGGCGGCCGGGCGTCTCGATTTCGCCGTGGATGCGCCACTCAACACTGACCCGCAGGTGCGTCACGTCAAGTTGATGGAAGACCGCTACGTCTGCGCCATGCGCAAGGGCCATCCGCTGGCGGGCAAGGAGAAATTCACCCTCGATGATTATCTGTCGCTGACGCACATTCATATCTCCAGCCGCCGCAGCGGTCTGGGTCACGTCGACCTGGCCCTGGGGAAAATGGGCATCCAGCGCAAGATTGCCCTGCGCTCCCAGCATTATCTGATGGCGTCCCAGGTGTTGCAGCAGACCGACATGGTCATGACCGTGCCGGAGCGCTTCGCCCGTCGTCATGACCTGTATTCGGTGAACCTGCCGGTCAACGACGTGCCCCCGGTGGAAACGCACCTCTACTGGCACGAAAGCACTGACCAGGACCCGGCCAACCGCTGGATGCGCGAACAGATGATCGAGTTGTGCCAGCAAGTGACGGCGCATGAGAAGAAGCTCGATAAGGTGTAGGGCTTTGGACCGCGTCATCGTTCTTCGCGGGCAAGCCTCGCTCCCACAGGGATCTCTCACCGATGTTGTGTTCCTTGCAGATCCAATGTGGGAGCGAGCCTGCTCGCGAAGAGGCCAGCAAGGACGCCAGCAATTCACGCCCCTTGACGTAAACGTCAACCTGCCATTAGCTTAGCGCCATGACCTTCTTCGAGCGCTTCCATGAGCAGCCAGACCTATAGCATTTCAGACCTCGCCCGCGAGCTCGACATCACCACGCGGGCCATTCGCTTCTATGAAGAGCAAGGCCTGCTCAGCCCTGAGCGCCGTGGCCAGGAACGCGTGTATACGCCCCGTGACAAGGTCAGTCTGAAGCTGATCCTGCGGGGCAAGCGCATTGGCTTTTCCTTGGCTGAATGCCGCGAGCTGATCGAACTTTACGACCCCACCGGCGGCAACCAGAAACAGCTGCAAACCATGCTGAGCAAGATCGCCGAGCGCCGCGAACAGCTGGAACAGCAGATGCTCGACATCGAGCAGATGAAACTGGAACTGGACACCGCGCAGGAGCGCTGCACCCAGGCGCTGGAGCAGACGATCAAGAGCCAGCAACCCGCGCAGTAAACATTCCGGATACTTGTAGGAGCGAAGCTTGCTCGCGAAAGCGCCACATCAGTCGACACCAACGTTGAATGACATACCGCGTTCGCGAGCAAGCTTCGCTCCTACGGGATTCGCTGAACATTCAGACAATTACAGCAGGTCGATTCCATGTCCCTACCCTCTCATGTACGTTTGGTCGAAGTCGGTCCCCGTGATGGCCTGCAGAACGAAGCCCAACCCATCAGCGTTGCGGACAAGGTGCAACTGGTCGACGCGCTGACCGCTGCGGGCCTTGGCTATATTGAAGTCGGCAGTTTCGTTTCACCCAAGTGGGTGCCGCAAATGGCCGGCTCCGCCGACGTCTTTGCGCAAATCCAGCGCAAACCGGGTGTGACCTATGGCGCACTCGCCCCCAACCTGCGCGGGTTTGAGGATGCAATCGCGGCCGGGGTGAAGGAAGTCGCGGTGTTCGCCGCGGCCTCCGAAGCGTTTTCGCAACGCAACATCAATTGCTCGATCAGCGAAAGCCTGGCGCGCTTCGTGCCGATCATGGATGCGGCCAGACAACACGGCGTCAGCGTGCGTGGCTACGTGTCCTGCGTGCTGGGCTGTCCTTACGAAGGTAACGTCGCTCCCGAACAAGTCGCCCACGTCGCCCGCGAGCTTTACGCGATGGGCTGCTATGAAGTCTCCCTGGGTGACACCATCGGCACCGGCACCGCCGGCGCGACCCGCACGATGTTCGAGGTGGTGTCGGCCCAAGTGCCGCGTAAAAAACTGGCCGGGCACTTCCACGACACTTATGGCCAGGCCATGGCCAACATCTATGCCAGCCTGCTGGAAGGTATCGCGGTGTTCGACAGCTCCATCGCCGGCCTCGGCGGCTGCCCTTACGCCAAGGGCGCCAGCGGTAACATCGCCACCGAAGACGTGGTTTACCTGCTCAACGGCCTCGGTATTGAGACCGGCATTGATCTGGACGCTCTGATTTTGGCCGGCCAGCAGATTTGCTCCGTGCTGGGGCGACCGACCGGTTCGCGCGTGGCCAAGGCTCGCAGCGCACAGTGAGGCGTGCGGGTGTTACCGCTGTGTCTGAAACGTGGGGCACAAGCGAGTAACACGGAAACAAATTGTCTGGTTTCATCCGAAGGAAAAATCTTACAAAAAGTTAAATAGTTGATTTGTAAGGATTTTTTAAAGTTGGCACGGCTTCTGCTATCTCTACTGCATAACAAGAACAAAAAAAGCGGCAAACCCAATAAAAATAAGACGTAACGACTCTGACATAACAAAAACAACACGGCAGAGACGCAGCTAACAGATTTTTTTGGAGAGGATGTGCTTTTCAGGGTGCTTTTCGGAGTAACCCGCAACCGGGCAGAGAACAATAAAACTACCTTCAGGTAGCTCCCGAACTGGTTGGATCGCTCAGCGAAAAAGTAGATCAGCGCTCAAAAAAATACGTTTGCTCTTGATCCCGGATGGGGATCGACAAAAACAGCGGTAAAGGGTCACGGTCACTAAAAACAACAACAGACCGCCCCTCAATAATAAAAAAAGAGCACGTGCGACGAAAATTAAAGGGGAGCCTCGGCTCCCCTTTGTGCTTTCTGCAATCCAGGTTTTCACCACCGCCCTTGTGGGAGCCAGCCTGCTGGCTCCCACAAGGGCGAATTTGTCAGACCTGCTTTTCGCGCAATTCCTCGATACTGATCTCGCGCATCCGGAATTTCTGGATCTTGCCGGTCACGGTCATCGGAAACTCTTCCACGAACTTGAAGTAACGCGGCGTCTTGAAGTGCGCGATGCGTTCCTTGCACCACGCTTGCAGCTCTTGTTCTGTCGCACTGTGGCCCGGGTGGAATTTGATCCAGGCGACAATCTCTTCGCCATAGCGCGAACACGGAATCCCGATCACTTGCACGTCCGCCACCGCCGGATGGGTGAAAAAGAACTCTTCCAGCTCACGGGGGTAAACATTCTCACCGCCGCGGATGATCATGTCCTTGTTGCGCCCGGCGATGCACACGTAACCCTCATCATTCATGCTCGCCAGGTCGCCGGTGTGCATCCAGCCCGCCTGATCGATGGCTTCAGCGGTGCCTTGCGGGTTGTTCCAGTAACCGAGCATCACGCTGTAACCGCGGGTGCAGAGTTCGCCGATGGTGCCACGCGGCACCAGGTTGCCGGCCTCGTCGATGATCTTGCTTTCCAGCTGCGGCTGAGTCCGGCCGACGGTGGTGACGCGCAGTTCCAACTCGTCCGATGGACCGGTCTGCAACGACACGGGGCTGGTTTCCGTCATGCCGTAGGCAATCTGCACTTCGCTCATGTGCATTTCATTGATGACCCGGCGCATGACCTCGATCGGACAGGTCGCCCCGGCCATGATCCCGGTGCGCAGGCTCGACAGATCGAAGTCGGCACGTTGCGGGTGATCGAGCATGGCGATGAACATGGTCGGCACGCCGTAGAGTGCGGTGGCTTTTTCTTCGGCCACCGTGGTCAGGGTCAGCAGCGGGTCGAACGCATCGTTGGGGTAGATCATGGTGCTGCCGTGGGTGATGCAGCCGAGATTGCCCATGACCATGCCGAAGCAGTGATACAACGGCACCGGGATCACCAGGCGGTCATGGGCCGTCAGCCCGAGGCTTTCGCCGACCATGTACCCGTTGTTGAGAATGTTGTAGTGACTGAGGGTCGCGCCTTTCGGGAAACCGGTGGTGCCGGAGGTGTACTGGATGTTCACCGCCTGATCGAAATGCAGGCTGTCCTGGCGCTCACGCAATTGTTCGGCGGACACACTGGCGGCGAGATCGCCCAGTTGCGACCAAGGCAGGAAGCCCGACGGGGGTTGTGCATCCAGACTGATGACGCCGCGCAAGTCTGGCAGACATTCGCTGTGCAGCTTTCCGATGGATTGCTCCGCCAGCTCAGGCACCAGGCCCTGTAGCATCCCGTGGTAGTCGGAGGTCTTGAACGCACCGGCGCAGACCAGCCATTGGCAGCCGGATTGCTTCAACACGTATTCAAGTTCGGAGCTGCGGTAGGCCGGGTTGATGTTGACCAGGATCACACCGATTTTCGCGCTGGCAAACTGGCTGATGCACCACTGCGCGCAATTCGGTGCCCAGATACCGAGGCGGTCACCGGCCTGCAAGCCCAGCGCCAACAGAGCTCTGGCGTGCAGGTCGACAGCCTCGGCCAGTTGCTGCCAGGTGTAGCGCAACTGTTGATGGCGCACGACCAGCGCCTCCCCGGCCGGGTATTGCGCGACGGTGTTGTCGAATGCTTGACCGATGGTCATCGCCAGTAAGGCTTTTTCCTGGGAACCACGGGTATAGCTGCGCTGCGGGCTTGCACTGGGTTGATCCATGACGACCCCTATTGTCTTTATTTGCGGGTGGGCGACCCAACCTGCAGGAGCGAAGCGTGCTCGCGAAGAGGCCAGTACATTCAACACTGAAGTCGACTGATCTGACGCTTTCGCGAGCACGCTTCGCTCCTACAGGATTTGCCGCTGTTCGATCTTGAACTGGCCCTACTGTCGCTCAAGTTGACGTTAACGTAAAGGGTGATTGACAGCCATTCGTCACAGGCTTACGTTAACGTAAAGGTGAGAGCCAATTGACGGCCTCACTAACCGACAAAAAAGCCAAAAGGTGACCCATGAGCTACCCATCCCTGAACTTTGCCCTCGGTGAAACCATCGACATGCTGCGCGATCAGGTTCAGTCCTTCGTCGCCAAAGAGATCGCCCCGCGCGCCGCTCAGATCGACATCGACAACCTGTTCCCGGCTGACCTGTGGCGCAAATTCGGCGACATGGGCCTGCTGGGCATTACCGTCGCGGAAGAATATGGCGGTGCTGGCCTGGGCTACCTGGCTCACGTGGTCGCCATGGAAGAAATCAGTCGCGGCTCGGCGTCAGTCGCCTTGTCCTACGGCGCGCACTCCAACCTCTGCGTCAACCAGATCAACCGCAACGGCAATCACGAACAGAAAACCAAGTACCTGCCGAAGCTGATCAGCGGCGAACACATTGGCGCCCTGGCCATGAGCGAACCGAATGCCGGTTCCGACGTGGTGTCGATGAAGCTGCGTGCCGACAAACGTGGCGATCACTACGTGCTCAACGGCAGCAAGACCTGGATCACCAACGGCCCCGACGCCAACACCTACGTGATCTACGCCAAGACCGACCTGGAAAAAGGCCCCCACGGCATTACCGCGTTCATCGTCGAACGTGATTCGAAAGGCTTCAGCCGCAGCAATAAATTCGACAAGCTCGGCATGCGCGGTTCCAACACCTGCGAGCTGTTCTTCGATGACGTCGAAGTGCCGGAAGAAAACATCCTCGGCGTGCTCAACGGCGGCGTGAAAGTGCTGATGAGCGGCCTCGACTACGAACGCGTCGTGCTGTCCGGCGGCCCGACCGGGATCATGCAGGCCTGCATGGACCTGATCGTTCCCTACATCCACGACCGCAAGCAGTTCGGCCAAAGCATCGGCGAGTTCCAGCTGATCCAGGGCAAAGTCGCCGACATGTACACCCAACTCAATGCCAGCCGCGCTTATCTGTATGCCGTGGCCCAAGCCTGCGAGCGTGGCGAAACCACCCGCAAGGACGCCGCCGGCGTGATCCTCTACAGCGCCGAACGCGCCACGCAAATGGCCCTCGACGCGATCCAGATTCTTGGCGGCAACGGCTACATCAACGAATTCCCGGCCGGTCGTCTGCTGCGTGACGCCAAGCTGTACGAAATCGGCGCTGGCACCAGTGAGATCCGTCGCATGCTGATCGGTCGCGAACTGTTCAACGAAACGAAATAAATTTCGTCAGCGGCAGGCGGCAAGTTTCAAGCTGCAAGAGGACCGTGCTCTTGCTTCAACTTGTAGCTTGTCGCTTGCAACTCGAAGCTGCTACGGAGTAGCCCCATGATTCTGCATACCCAGCTCAACCCCCGTTCGGCGGAGTTCGCGGCCAACAGCGCGGCGATGCTCAAACAGGTCGACGCCCTGCACACCCTGCTCGCCCAAGTGCAGCAAGGTGGCGGTCCGAAGGCGCAAGAACGTCACACCTCGCGGGGCAAATTGCTGCCGCGTGAACGGATCAATCGCCTGCTCGATCCGGGCTCACCGTTTTTAGAGATCAGCCAACTGGCGGCCTACGCGGTCTACGGCGAAGACGTTCCGGCGGCGGGCGTGATTGCCGGGATCGGCCGTGTCGAAGGCGTCGAGTGCATGATCGTCGCCAACGACGCCACAGTGAAAGGTGGCTCGTATTACCCGCTGACGGTGAAAAAACACCTGCGTGCCCAGACCATCGCCCAGCAGAATCGCCTGCCGTGCATCTATCTGGTGGATTCGGGCGGTGCCAACCTGCCCCGTCAGGATGAAGTGTTTCCAGACCGCGAGCACTTCGGACGGATCTTCTTCAACCAGGCCAACATGAGCGCCATGGGCATCCCGCAAATTGCCGTGGTCATGGGCTCTTGCACGGCGGGTGGTGCTTATGTGCCAGCGATGGCTGACGAAGCGATCATGGTGCGCCAGCAGGCCACCATTTTCCTCGCCGGTCCGCCGTTGGTGAAAGCCGCGACCGGCGAAGTGGTCAGCGCCGAAGACCTCGGCGGGGCTGATGTGCATTGCAAGATTTCCGGTGTCGCCGACCACTACGCCGAGAGCGATGAACACGCGCTGGCCATTGCGCGGCGCAGCGTCGCCAACCTCAACTGGCGCAAGCTCGGCGAACTGCAGCAGCGCACACCCATCGCCCCGCTCTACGCCAGCGATGAGCTGTACGGCGTGGTGTCGGCCGACGCCAAGCAACCGTTCGATGTGCGCGAGGTGATCTCGCGACTGGTCGACGGTTCGGTGTTCGACGAATTCAAGGCGCTGTTCGGGACCACGCTGGTGTGCGGCTTCGCGCATCTGCACGGTTACCCTATCGCGATCCTCGCCAACAACGGCATCCTGTTCGCCGAAGCCGCGCAGAAAGGCGCGCACTTTATCGAACTGGCTTGCCAGCGCGGCATTCCTTTGCTGTTCCTGCAAAACATCACCGGCTTCATGGTTGGCCAGAAATACGAGGCCGGCGGCATCGCCAAGCACGGCGCAAAACTGGTGACCGCCGTGGCGTGTGCCAAGGTGCCGAAATTCACCGTGATCATCGGCGGCAGTTTTGGCGCCGGTAACTACGGCATGTGCGGACGCGCCTACGATCCGCGCTTCCTGTGGATGTGGCCGAACGCGCGCATCGGCGTGATGGGCGCCGAGCAAGCGGCTGGCGTATTGGTGCAGGTCAAGCGCGAGCAAGCCGAGCGCAGTGGCCAGGGTTTCAGCGCCGAGCAGGAAGCCGAGATCAAGCAACCGATCCTCGATCAATACGAAGAACAGGGCCACCCTTATTACTCCAGCGCACGGCTGTGGGACGACGGCGTCATCGACCCGGCGCAGACCCGCGACGTGCTGGCCCTGGCCTTGTCCGCGTCGCTGAACGCGCCAATCGAACCGAGCCGCTTCGGCGTGTTCCGGATGTGATCCGACCCTGTAGGGGCGAGGCTTTTCCGCGAAGGCATTGGCACATCCAGCATCGATGTGACTGACAAACCACCTTCGCGGGCAAGCCTCGCTCCCACAGAATAGAGTTGTGGAGACGGACAAACATGAGCGACTTCAACACCCTCGAACTGCTGACCGACCCACGAGGTTTCGCGACCCTGTGGCTCAGCCGTGAAGAAAAGAACAACGCATTCAACGCCGAGATGATCCGCGAACTGATCCTCGCACTGGACAAAGTATCAACCGATGCCAGCCTGCGGTTTCTGCTGGTGCGCGGTCGCGGCAAGCATTTCAGCGCCGGTGCCGACCTGGCCTGGATGCAGCAATCGGCCGAGCTCGATTACCACACCAACCTCGACGACGCCCGGGAACTGGCGGAATTGATGTACAACCTTGCCAAGCTGAAAATCCCGACCCTGTCCGTGGTGCAAGGCGCGGCCTACGGCGGCGCGCTGGGCCTGATCAGTTGCTGCGACATGGCGATTGGCACCGATGACGCGCAGTTCTGTCTGTCAGAAGTGCGCATCGGCCTGGCGCCGGCGGTGATCAGCCCGTTCGTGGTGCAAGCCATCGGCGAGCGCGCAGCACGCCGTTATGCCCTGACGGCTGAACGTTTCGGCGGGCAACGGGCGCGGGAAATCGGCCTGTTGTCGGAGAGCTATCCGGTCGCTGAGCTGGAGCAGAACGTGGAGAAGTGGATCGACAACCTGCTGCTCAACAGCCCGGCCGCCATGCGCGTCAGCAAGGACTTGCTGCGTGAAGTCGGCAACGGCGCGCTGACCCCGGCGCTGCGCCGTTACACCGAGAATGCCATCGCCCGCATCCGCGTCAGCCCCGAAGGCCAGGAAGGTCTTCGGGCTTTTCTGCAAAAACGTCCGCCGAGCTGGCAAGCACCGACCACCCCCAAG
Source organism: Pseudomonas sp. SJZ077 (assembly GCF_007993905.1). Taxonomy (NCBI): domain Bacteria; kingdom Pseudomonadati; phylum Pseudomonadota; class Gammaproteobacteria; order Pseudomonadales; family Pseudomonadaceae; genus Pseudomonas; species Pseudomonas sp. SJZ077. Next base: position 53,590 of record NZ_VIUJ01000016.1, on the reverse strand, counting down.
GAGCCGCGTTGATGAGCGCACCTGTGATTACCTCTCTGCTGGTGGCCAACCGTGGCGAAATCGCCTGCCGGGTGATGCGCACCGCCAAGGCGTTGGGCCTGACCACCGTGGCCGTGCACAGCGCCACTGACCGCGACGCCCGGCACAGCCGCGAAGCGGATATCCGCGTCGACCTCGGCGGCAGCAAAGCCGCTGACAGCTATCTGCAAATCGATAAAATGATCGCTGCGGCCAAGGCCAGCGGCGCTCAGGCGATTCACCCCGGTTATGGCTTTTTGTCCGAGAACGCCGGGTTCGCCCGCGCCATTGAAGACGCTGGCCTGATCTTCCTCGGCCCGCCCGCCTCGGCCATTGACGCGATGGGCAGCAAGTCGGCCGCCAAAGCCTTGATGGAAACCGCCGGTGTGCCCCTGGTGCCCGGCTACCACGGCGAAGCCCAGGACTTCGATACCTTCCGCGATGCCTGCGAACGCATCGGTTATCCGGTGTTGCTCAAGGCGACAGCGGGTGGCGGCGGCAAAGGCATGAAAGTGGTTGAGGACGTCAGCCAGCTGGCCGAAGCCCTCGCCTCGGCGCAGCGTGAAGCAAAATCCTCGTTTGGCGATTCGCGGATGCTGGTGGAGAAATACCTGCTCAAGCCGCGTCATGTGGAAATCCAGGTGTTCGCCGATCAGCACGGTAACTGCCTGTACCTCAATGAACGTGACTGCTCGATTCAGCGTCGCCATCAGAAAGTCGTCGAAGAAGCGCCTGCTCCTGGCTTGAGTCCGGAACTGCGTCGCGCCATGGGCGAAGCTGCCGTGCGTTCGGCACAGGCCATCGGCTATGTCGGCGCCGGCACCGTGGAGTTTTTGCTGGATTCGCGCGGCGAGTTTTTCTTCATGGAGATGAACACGCGTCTGCAGGTCGAGCACCCGGTCACCGAAGCGATCACCGGCCTCGACCTGGTGGCGTGGCAGATTCGTGTGGCGCGCGGTGAAGCGTTGCCGATGACTCAAGAGCAGGTTCCGTTGATCGGCCATGCGATTGAAGTGCGGTTGTACGCCGAAGACCCGAGCCATGATTTCCTGCCGGCCACCGGGCGCCTGGCGTTGTATCGCGAATCGGCCGAAGGTCCGGGACGTCGGGTCGACAGCGGTGTGGAAGAAGGCGACGAGATCTCGCCGTTCTACGACCCGATGCTCGGCAAGCTGATTGCCTGGGGCGAGGACCGTGAGCAGGCGCGGCTGCGATTGTTGAGCATGCTCGATGAGTTTGCGATCGGCGGGCTGAAGACCAACATCAACTTCCTGCGCCGGATCATCGCTCACCCGGCATTCGCTGCGGCAGAACTGGATACGGGGTTTATTCCGCGTTATCAGGAGCAATTGTTGCCAGAGCCTGCGGACCTCAGTGATGCGTTCTGGCAAGCCGCCGCTCAGGCGTTTGCCCAGAGCCAGCCAGGTTCTCCGCGCGCTGATGACCCGAGCTCGCCTTGGGCTGTGGGCAATGGTTTTCGTGCTGGACTGCCGAGGGAAATCACCCTCCACCTCAGTTGTGAAGGACAAGACCGGGCGCTGACGCTGGGTAACGTTGATGCCCACACCGCACAGCTCAAGGGCGAACAGCTGCTGACCGAGCACAACGGCGTGCGCCGCCAGCACCGGGTCATTCGCCGTGGCGAGGTTGTGTATCTGCAGTGGGAAGGGGAATTGCGCCGCATCGAGGCTTACGACCCGATCAGCGCCGTTGAAGCCAGTCACAGTCATCAGGGTGGGCTCACCGCGCCCATGAACGGCAGCATCGTGCGCGTGCTGGTCGAGGCTGGGCAAACGGTTGAGGCCGGTGCGCAACTGGTGGTGCTGGAAGCGATGAAGATGGAGCACAGCATTCGCGCGCCCCATGCCGGGGTGATCAAGGCGCTGTACTGCCAGGAAGGCGAGATGGTCAGCGAAGGCAGTGCGTTGGTCGAACTGGAAGAAGCGTGAAATGAAGATCGGTCCTACGCATTGCGAGGACCGATCTGATTAGAATTTGGCCGTTGCCTGAACTACCACGCCGAGGATTCGACACTCTTCGGTGAAAAGGGCTTTCGGATATGTCGGATTGAGCGGGACCAGGTAACGCTGCCCGCCCTCTTCGATCAGCTTGCGAAAGATCGCTTCAACACTGCCCGCCCATTGCGCGATCACCAGCTTTCCGGGTTCCGGCACAATGGCCGGGTCCACCAGGATCATCATGCCTTCGGCAATGCTGATTCCGCTGGGCGCGGTCATCGCGTCGCCGACCACCTCGAGCCAGAAGGCCGCGCCCTGAGCGTGGTAATCGGTCAGTTCGAAACGCGGCTTGCCGTAGACCGATAGCTCACCGTCACGCAGCTGCGCAGGCTCGCGCCAGTCACTGACCGGGTAACGGAAGTACGGGTTGTACTTTTGCGTCAGGGGCATCTCGTCGTCCGGTACGACCAAAGGCTCCCGAATGACCATCGCCACTTCCAGAAAATCCATCCCGAGCGCCCGCAAGACACGATTCATGTCTTCGATGCTCGGCTGACGGCGCTTATTCAGCCAGTGACCCACACCGCCCTGGGACATCCCGAGGCGATCGGCGAGTACTTCCTGAGTGACTTTCAACTCACTCATCTTGGCTTTGACCAACTCAATCCATTTATCCATGGGCGGCACGATACGTGGCGGACTCCGGGCAACAAAACACAAATTGTAGTATTTAAATTCTCGTCACAAATACAGTTAGTACTAGGATTGGTTCACGGATCTGAATCTATCACGGAGCTTGCCATCGCCATGACGTTACCCCGCAATGACCTGTCGGATATGCAAATGGACACCACCCTCACCTCGCCCAAAGGCAACGCCGCCGCGCAAAAAGCCTTGGACTATTACTTGAAACCAACTGTGTCAGAAGCGGTGGTCGAGGAGCGATTTTTTGATGTGAACCCTGCGGTCAGCGGTGAAGAAGCGCTGGTGCATGCGTCGGATCTGTTGCGCTGTGCCGCAGCGACCGCCTACGAGTCGGCCAGCAACTTGCACGGCGCAAGTCGGGACCTGGCCTTTTCGACGGTGCATATGATCGATATGGCCAAGGCGATGATTGATCGTTCTTTACAGGGTCAGCGCGTTTGAGCCGGACGCACTTTTGAGGAAAGACGGGAAAGAATTTTCCAATCGAGCAGATAAAATCATTTGACTTGCAAACGAGAATGATTATTATTGCATGCAGCTGGTCGCGAGATCAGTCGATGGACCAAGAGACCTTAGGTCGGTCTCCTGGACTATCTCCTCATCAGGCTAATCACGGTTTTTGACCCGGCTTTTTGCCGGGTCTTTTTTTGCCAGTTATTCTGGCTTTGGCTTCAGGCTAATGAAGTCTTCAGGTGTTGCGAATTCGATTGGCGCGGATGATATCAAAAGAATATCCATTGGCAAGAGAAGCCCGGCATCATTGGACCAAACTAATGAAAAATAGCGCTTGAGAATCAATCACACAGTCTCTAAGCTGCGTCTGCGTCAAGGAAGACGCCCCCCTTTTACCCCGCAATTTCCCCCGGTTTTTCCCTTCCCAGCGTGTAAAGTAGCAGCCATAAAAATCATATTCAGGAATCGACTATGACCGTGGCTAAATCCTCTTTCGACATCAGCGCAAATTTCGACAGCGGCAACATTGAAGTGCTGGACATCAGCAATCCACTTCAAGCCCTGCTGGCCATCAAACCGGACACCCGCAGCCAGCATTTCCAGTGGTTTCATTTCAAGGCCAGTGGTCTGCATGTCGGTCAGGAGCACTGGTTTCGTCTGAACAATGCCAGCAAATCCTCGTACAACAAGGCTTGGGACGGTTATCAGGCGGTGGCGTCCTACGACCACGTCAACTGGTTCCGCGTACCGACCATCTTCGAAGGCGACTGCCTGCGCTTCAGCCTCGAAGCCACGGCCACCCACGCCTGGTTTGCCTACTTCGAACCCTACAGCCGTGGCCGTCACGACTGGTTGATCGAACAGGCGCTGACCAAGGCTGGCACCGAACTGCTCGCCACCGGCAAAAGCGTGGAAGGTCGTGACATCCAGTTACTGCGTAAAGGCAGCGGCGCCGAAGGTCAGCGCAAAGTCTGGATGATTGCCCAGCAACACCCCGGCGAACACATGGCCGAATGGTTTATGGAAGGCGTGATCGAACGCCTGGAAAAGCACGACGACCCGGTACTGAACAAACTGCTGGCCAGCGCCGACCTGTACCTGGTGCCGAACATGAACCCAGACGGCGCCTTTCACGGTCACTTGCGCACCAACGCCATGGGCCAGGACCTCAATCGCGCCTGGCAGAGCGCCAGCCAGGACATCAGCCCGGAAGTGCTGTTCGTTCAGCAGCAGATGGAAAAGTACGGCGTCGACTTGTTCCTCGACATCCATGGCGATGAAGAAATTCCCTACGTATTCACCGCCGGTTGCGAAGGCAACCCGGGCTACACGCCGCGGATCGAAAAACTCGAAGAGCATTTCCGCAGCCATCTGAAACATCTGACCAAGGACTTCCAGACCAAGCACGGCTATACCCGTGACGAACCGGGCAAAGCCAACATGACGCTGGCCTGTAACAGTGTCGGTCAGAAATTCGACTGCCTGTCGCTGACCCTGGAGATGCCCTTCAAGGACAACAACGATGCGCCGAACGCCTTGACCGGCTGGTCGGGCAAGCGCTCCAAGCAGTTGGGCAAGGACGTGCTGACGACCGTTGCCGATATGATCGATACCCTGCGCTGATCACCCTCGATGGCTGCATGCCCGGCATGCAGCCATGATGCCTTCAGCCGCGATCCTTCCCGCGCAACATGCTGTCCAGCACATCATCACGCCGCACCCAACCGTGAAACAACGCTGCCGCCAGATGCAGCAACACGGTCAGAAACAGCAAGTACGCCAGATACCCGTGAGCCTTGCGCAAAAACGCAAACATCTGCGCATTGGCGGGCAGGATCGACGGCAACTGGAACGAATTGCTGAGCATCACCGGATCCCCGGCCGCTGAAATCATCGCCCAGCCCAGCAGCGGCAAAATGAACATCAACGCGTACAACAAGACATGCGAAGCCTTCGCCGCCAGTGCCTGCCATCCGGGCAAATCCGCCGGCAACGGTGGTTGCCGAGTGGAAAAACGAACGACCAGGCGCACGATCACCAGCAGCAGAATCGCAATCCCCAACGGTTTGTGCAGATGGATCAGCCACTCATGCCGCTCGGACACCGAGGCCACCATGCCCGCGCCGATAAACAGCATTGCAATGACCATCAGCGCCATCAGCCAATGCAGCAGCCGCGCCAACGGCGCGAAATGATTCGGTTGAGCACTCATTGATGAGCCTCCTGTTTAGCGTTGGCGGCAGGCAACTGTTTGACTTCACTGGTGCGGCGCAGATAGGAACTGGCGTACCCCGCCGAGCGAGCGGCGAGCAATGGGTCGTCGGAGCCTTCGATACCGGCCGGCAATACGAGCGGGTCATAGTTGATGTCGCGGCATTCGCCATCGAGTTGCGGCTGGGTGCGTTCCAGCACCAAGGTGCCGGCATTCACCACTTTGCGACCGTCAGGCCAGGCCTTGCTGGCGTCGTTGACCGGATCACCGGGGTTAGCCAGGGTGATGTTCAACTGCCAACGCAGCGGCCCGGCGGATAAACGCTGAACCAGGTCTTTTTCAAGAAAGTCAGCCCCTTCAGGCGCCGTGGCACCCGCAGCATCCTGGGCAACCGGCGTCATGCTCCAGCGCACCGCTTGGCGCTGGCCGGCCGCGTTCACCAGGTAAAACGCGTTAACGCTGTTGTACGTCTCCGTCGCATAGCTGGCCGAAGGCTTGGCCGTCTTGATCCAGGCCAGGAATGGCGCGGCTTCCGGGTGAGCTCCAAAGAACGCCGGAACCGCCGCAGGATTGGGCTTGCCGGTGGCCGGATCCGGCGATTGCGCTTGCTGCAATTGATAGAACGCTTCAGGCGTACCCACCGGGAACACCGGCATGCTGTTCATCCCGGTGCGCCATTGCTGGCCGTTGGCCTGGGTAAAACGTAGCGCCATGCTGCGGATCGGCACGCTGCTGTCCGGCGCGTAGGGATTACCCGCAGGCAAGGCAAAACGCCCGACCACAGGGGTCTGCGCCTCGTTGAAGACCTGGGCGCTGGAATAGCTGCGCGCCTCGCCACTGCTTTCGAAATGCCCGATCACGCATACCCCTTTTGAGTGGTTACGGCGAAATCCGGGGTGCACACCGTTGTTGGTTTCCAGCACATTGATCAGCTTTTTCGGCGTCAGGCGGTGTGGGTCGAGCGTGCCGTTGACGTAGGCAAAAGCACCGGCCAGCGCCGCGACTACCACGGCAATGCCGCCCAGGCGTAACGTCAGGCTTGCAGCACTCAGCGGTGGCCGGGTGGGCGGTGATGAACGATCTACCATGAATGACTCCAGGGCCATCGGCCACAAGTGAGAAGAACCAAGCAGACGTACGCCACAGCGCTTTATTCCATCGCCCGGTATTTATTTTTCCGGACGTGGAATAACCTCCAATGCCGGGCGTCTTCCTAGTCCACAGCGTAGTGACTAGTCAGAACTTCATGAACGATATCGACGAACAACTCAGAGAAATCATTCCCAGGTTGCGACGGTTTGCCGTGTCGCTGACCCGCAATCCCAGCAGCGCCGACGATCTGGTGCAGTCGAGCCTGGAGCGCGCCCTGTCGAGCTGGGGCGACAAACGCCCAGAGGGCGACTTGCGCGCGTGGTTGTTTTCGATCCTTTATCGGCAGTTTCTCGACGCCCACCGGCGCTCCCGGCGTTATGCGCGGATGCTCGAATTCTTTACCGGTCGTGACGATGCGCAACCGTCGGTAGAACGTACCGTGCTCGCCCAATCGACGCTGCAAGCCTTCGACCAACTCACCACCGAACAGCGTGCGCTGCTGCTCTGGGTGTCGGTGGAAGGTTTGAGTTATAAAGAGGTCGCCGAGATTCTCGACGTCCCCACCGGCACCGTGATGTCCCGCCTGTCCCGCGCCCGTCAGGCCCTGCGCCAACTCAGCGACGGCGAAATCACCAGCCCTTCTCTGCGGATACTCAAATGATCAGCATGCCCCCGAGCGAACGCGACCTGCACGCCTACGTCGATCATCAACTCAATGACGCCGACCGACGCCTGGTCGAGACTTACCTGGCCAGCAACCCTCAAACCGCCGCGCAAGTGCGCGCCTGGCAGCAGGACGCCCAGCACCTGCGCGCGGCCATGAGCGGCGCGTTGCACCATACGGCCAACCCGGACCTCGACCCGGCGCTGATTCGCCAGCGGATCAAACGCCAGTCGCGCCGTCATCTGGCCAGCGCCGCGGTGCTCTTGATCGCCGTCAGCGTCGGTGGACTGAGCGGCTGGCAGGCGCGGGAAATGACACTGGTCAGCGCGCAACCGCCGATGACCGATGCCCTGCAGGCTTACCGCTTGATCGCCCAGCAAGGCATTCTGCCGGCCGACTTCAAGGTCAGCGACGACGGTGACATGCAGGCCTGGCTCGACCGTTATTTCACCCGCGCCAACCGACTGCCGGACCTGACGGATTCGGGGTACAAGCCGGTCAGTGGTCGCTTGCTCAGCACCGAGCAAGGGCCGGCAGCGATGGTGGTTTACGAAGACCAGGGCGGTCACAAGATCAGCTTCTACGTGCGACCACCAGGACCGAAAAACAACCTGCTGCCTCGGGGCAGTCGCAGCGATGGCGAGTTGCAGGCCGAGTATTGGTCCGGCGCCGGCTACAACTATGCGATGGTCAGCCCGAGCGATACGCCAGCGGCGCAGAGGCTCAAGCAAACCACCCAATTCTGACCACCACCGCATTCCCCTGCAGGCTCACTCCTAAAGGGGGAGCGGCGGTTATTTGGAGAATGCGCTCAGCCCTGCCCGAACACCTGCGAAGGCCTACGCAGCAGCGGATCAAACGGATTGATCCGCGGCCCGATCAGCGCCGCTTCGCGCTTGAGCATCTCCACCACCGTCGGCAAACGATCCGGCCCCAGGCGATCACTCACCGTGGCCACGCTCAACGCCGCCACGGCCCGTCCTTCCCGATCGAGAATCGGCACCGCCACGCCGGCCATGCCTTGCAGTACGCCAGTGTTGCGCCCGGCGTAACCCAGCGTGCGCACGCTCTCGACTTCCGAACGCAGGAACACCTCGTCGTACAGGTGAAAATCCTTGAGCCGCGGCAAGTTGTAATGGATCACCGTATCGCGCTCTTCTTCCGGCAGAAACGCCAGAATCGCCAGACTGCCCTGGCCGACGCCCAGCGCCACCCGCCCGCCGATATCGCCGGTAAAGGTGCGGATCGGAAACGGCCCTTCACTGCGGTCCAGGCAGATTGCATCAAACCCGCTGCGCGCCAGTAAAAACAACGAATCCCCCAACGAAGCCGACAGTCGCAGCAACGACGGTCGCACCAGTTCGCGCAAATTCCCGGTGTTGCCGGCCCGCGCCGCCAACGCAAAAAAATCCAGGCTCAAGCGATAGCGTTTGCTGCGAGCGTCCTGTTCGACCATGCCTTCGTCCATCAGGCTGCGCAACAAACGGTGCGTGGTCGGTTGCGACAGGCCGATACGCTGGGCCAGTTGGGTCACACGCTCCCCGCCCTCGACGGCGTCACCCAGACTGCGCAACACGGCAAACAGTCTGGACACGGCCCCGACACCGACTTCATTTTTGTTTTCATTCCGCTCAGTGGAATCAGGCATGTGATTACTCGACAAAAAATTTACTCACCGAATGAAACTGAAAATAGTCATCGCTTCAGTGAAATAGGCCATTGAGCCCATCCTATTCTTCGTCCTACTCTGCGTCCAGACAGGGGCGATTCGAACAACAGCGGCAGCCGACTGAAGTCGAGCGCCAACGCACCCCGCAACATCTTTTCGTATCTGCCCATACAAAAAAGCGCGCCTTCGGGCGACGCATAACAATCTCAGGTGGAGCGCAGTCATGGCTTTTGTGCAACTTGAAGGACTCGGCAAACGTTACGGCGAGATCGACGCCGTCGTCGCCACCAACCTCTCGGTCGAGAAAGGCGAGTTCGTGTCCCTGCTCGGCCCCTCCGGCTGCGGCAAAACCACCACCCTGCAAATGATCGCCGGCTTCGTCGAAGTCAGCAGCGGACGCATCCTGCTCGACGGTCGCGACATCACCCACGCCAAACCCGCCAGCCGTGGCTTGGGCGTGGTGTTCCAGAGTTACGCGCTGTTCCCGCACATGACTGTCAAAGACAACGTCGCCTTCGGCCTGCGGATGCGCAAAGTGCCAGGCGCCGAGTTGCAGCAACGAGTGGATCGGGTGTTGAAACTGGTGCGCCTGAATCAGCACGCCGAGCGTTACCCACGGGAACTCTCCGGTGGCCAGCGTCAGCGTGTCGCGCTGGCCCGGGCGCTGGTGATCGAACCTCCCGTGCTGCTGCTCGATGAGCCGCTGTCCAACCTCGACGCCAACCTGCGCGAAGAGATGCAGTTCGAGATCCGCCGCATCCAGCGTGAAGTCGGGATCACCACGTTGATGGTCACCCACGATCAGTCCGAAGCACTGTCCATCAGCGACCGCGTGGTGGTGATGCAGGCCGGGCGCATCACCCAGATCGACGCGCCCTACACCCTTTATGAACACCCACGCACCGAGTTCATTTCCGGGTTCGTCGGCAAAGCCAATTTGCTGCCCGGCGAGCGTGATGGCGCGGGCGTGGTCCAGGTGCAAAGGGGCGGTGAACTGACCCTGAGTCTGCGCCCGGAAAAAATCGATCTGCGGGAGCACGGCCAAGGTCGGCTGCAAGGCCAGATCGTCAGCCGTTTCTTCCTTGGCAGCCAATGGTTGTACGGCGTCTCGACGAACTTGGGCGAACTCAGCGTGGTGCGCCGCAACGACGGCTCGGCACCCTTGACCGAAGGCACAGCAGTCGGACTCGATTGGGACGCGACCTTGCTGCGGGTACTGAGCGTGGATGAGGTGCCGGCATGAGTACGCTTGCTGCCATCCGCCAGGGACGCCAGGGGTATTGGCTGTCGGCACCGGCCCTGGCGTTGTACCTCGGCCTGCTGATCATCCCGCTGCTGCTGACTCTGGTGCTGTCGTTCAACGTCTTCGATTACAGCTCGGGGATCAACGGCGACGCCTTCACCCTCGACCACTACAGCAGCTTGCTGGGCGATCCGTACTTCTACGAGATCTTCCTGCGCACGATGTGGATCAGCGCCCTGACCACCCTGCTCTGCGTGGTGATCGGCGTACCCGAGGCCTACATCCTCAGCCGTATGGGCGCACCCTGGCGCTCGATCTTCCTGATTCTGATCCTCACGCCGCTGCTGATTTCGGTGGTGGTACGTGCCTTCGGCTGGAGCCTGCTGCTGGGTGCCGACGGGCTGGTCAATCAGACCCTGCAAGCCTTTGGTGGCTCACCGATGAAGTTGCTGTACACGCCGTTCGCGGTGGTGATTGCGCTGGTGCACGTGATGCTGCCGTTCATGATCATTCCGGTGTGGACCTCGCTGCAAAAACTCGACCCCGCCGCCGAGCAGGCCGCGCTGTCGCTGGGGGCCAGCCACTTCACGGTGATGCGCCAGGTGGTGTTGCCGCAGATCATGCCCGGCGTGCTCTCGGGCACCTTGATTGTGTTTGGTCTGGCCGCCAGTTCGTTCGCCATTCCCGGTCTGCTCGGCGGACGTCGCTTGAAGATGGTCGCCACGTTGATCTACGACCAATACCTGTCGGAGCTCAACTGGCCGATGGGCGCGGCCATCGCGGTCGCGCTGCTGTTGCTCAACCTGCTGATCATGCTGTCGTGGAACCGGATGATCGAAGGCCGCTACAAGAAGTCATTGGGATAACTCGTCATGTCCAAGAACGGTCCTTTCGCCCTGCTGTTCCATGCCCTGGTGGTGCTGTTCATGCTCGCGCCGCTGGTGGTGGTGTGCCTCGTGGCCTTCACCCCGGAAAACACCCTGAGCCTGCCGACCACCGAGTTTTCGTTGCGATGGTTTCGTGCGGTGTTCGAGCGTGCCGACTTTGTCGATGCGTTCTACAACAGCCTGATCCTGGCGTTCTGCGCGGCCAGTATTGCCACGCTGATTGCGGTGCCGGCGGCGCTGGCGATCACGCGTTTCGAGTTCCCCGGACGGGACTTTCTCAACGGCCTGTTTCTGTCACCGATCATCATTCCGCACCTGGTATTGGGCGTGGCGTTGTTGCGTCTGTTTGCGCTGATGGGCGTCAACGGCAGTTTTGCCTGGCTGATCTTCGCTCATGTGCTGGTGATCACGCCGTATGTGCTGCGCCTGGTGTTGGCGTCGGCCATTGGCCTGGACCGTAGCGCCGAACACGCCGCGCAGTCGCTGGGTGCCGGACGCTTCACGCTGTTCCGGGAAATTACCTTGCCGATGATTCTGCCGGGGGTTGCCGGGGGCTGGCTGCTGGCGTTCATCAACAGTTTTGACGAGGTCACGCTGTCGATCTTCGTCACCTCGCCGGCCACGCAAACCCTGCCGGTGCGCATGTATGTCTACGCCACCGAGTCCATCGACCCGATGATGGCGGCGGTGTCGGCATTGGTGATCGGCCTGACCGCGCTGACCATGATTCTGCTCGATCGGGTGTACGGCCTGGATCGGGTTCTGGTGGGTAAACAATGAGGGCGCCATGGCTCTGCTGAAACGACTGGCCGAAGGCGATCGCCCGGCTGTGGAATTTACCCTGGACGGCGAACCGGCCAGCGGCCTGCTCGGCGATACCTTGCTGACCGCAGTGCTGACTTGCAGCGAACACCTGCGCGGCAGCGACTTCAGCGCCGAACCCCGCGCCGGTTTCTGCCTGATGGGCGCCTGTCAGGACTGCTGGGTCCGCCTGGGCGACGGCCGCCGCGTGCGGGCCTGCTCGACGCTGCTCGAAGCTGGCCAACAAATAAGCCGCGAACCGGGACGCACCCTATGAATACATTGACTACCCGCAGAACCGGAATCCCCTTTGGGAGCGAGCCTGCTCGCGAAAGCGGTTTGTCTGCCAACACATCTGTTGAATGTGCCGCCACCATCGCGAGCAGGCTCGCTCCCACAGGGGATTTGCAGTGCTCATGGATGAGGTGGGTATGAAGGCTGTGGTCATCATTGGCGCAGGCCCGGCCGGGATTCGTGCGGCGCAGACGTTGGTGGCGCATGGTGTTCGTCCGGTGCTGCTGGACGAAGCGGCGCGCGGTGGCGGGCAGATTTATCGACGCCAGCCGGAGAATTTCAAGCGCTCGGCGGTCAAGCTGTACGGCTTTGAAGCGCGCAAGGCCAGTGCCTTGCATCAAACGATCGACACGCTACGCGGGCAACTCGACTACCGCCCCGAGACGCTGGTGTGGAACGCCGAAGACGGTGCGCTGGACACGGTGCATGAGGGCCGAGCCTCACGACTGGAATTCTCCCGAGTGATCGTCGCCACGGGGGCCACCGACCGGATTCTGCCGGTGTCAGGCTGGACGCTGCCGGGTGTCTACAGCCTTGGCGCAGCGCAGATCGCGCTCAAGTTTCAGGGCTGCGCCATCGGTGAGCGGGTGGTGTTCGCTGGCAGCGGCCCGTTGCTGTACCTGGTGGCGTATCAATACGCCAAGGCCGGTGCGAAAGTGCTCGCGGTGCTCGACAGCTCACCCTTCAGCGCTCAGGCCCGCGCCCTGCCCGGCCTGCTGTCGCAACCGGCCACACTCGCCAAAGGCATTTATTACCGCAGCTGGCTGACCGCCCACGGCATCCCGGTGCATCAGGGCGCAACCCTCAAACGCATCAAAGGCGAACAGCGCGTGCAATCAGTGGATTGGTCCAACGCCAAAGGCGAACATCTGCTCGATTGCGACGCCGTTGCTTTCGCCCACGGCCTGCGCAGTGAAACCCAGCTCGCCGATTTGCTCGGCTGTGAATTCGCCTGGAACCCACTCAACCGCGCCTGGCTACCGCAACGTGACCCCGCCGGTCGCAGCAGTGTCGCCGAGGTTTATCTGGCCGGTGATGGCGCCGGCATCATGGGCGCCGACGCCGCTGAAATGGCGGGCGAACGGGCGGCGCTGGCGTTGCTCGAAGACATCGGTTACCTGATTCCGCCAAAACATCCCGACCACCTTGAACGCGCCCTGCAGCGCATCGGCGAATTCCGCAACGGACTGGAGCGCGCCTTCGCCTTCCCCGAGCACTGGGCCAGCGAAACCGCCGATGAGGTGATCGTCTGCCGTTGCGAAGAAGTGCTGGCCGGCGACATCCGCCAGGTGGTGCGCGAAGGTCACTGGGAAATCAATCGGGTCAAGGCGCATTGCCGCATTGGCATGGGCCGTTGTCAGGGGCGCATGTGCGGCGCCGCAGCGGCGGAAATCATTGCCTGCGAAAGCCGGCGCCCGGTCTCGGACATCGGTCGCTTGCGGGCGCAGGCGCCGATCAAACCACTGCCGTTTGGCCTGGAGGTCGAGGCATGATCGAAGTCGATGCAGTGATCATTGGCGGCGGCATTGTCGGGGCCTCGGCCGCGCTGTTCCTGAGCAAGGCCAGCCGGCGTGTTGCACTGCTGGAGCGTGACTTTTGCGGCTCGCATTCCAGCGGCGTGAACTACGGCGGTGTTCGGCGTCAGGGGCGCCCACTGTCGCAATTGCCGCTGTCGCAACGGGCTCACGAGCTCTGGGGACAGTTGCCGCAACTGATCGGCATCGACGGCGAATATCAACGCAGCGGTCACTTGAAACTGGCCCGCAGCCTCAACGACCTGCACGCCTTGCAGCACTATGCCGTCAGCAGCCAGGGCTTCGGCCTCGATTTGCAGCTACTCGACCGCCATCAATTGCGCGCGCGGTTTCCGTGGGTCGGCGACGTCGCGGCCGGCGCATCGTTTTGCCCGGACGACGGCCACGCCAACCCGCGCCTGGTGTCCCCCGCCTTTGCTCAAACGGCCCGTCGGCACGGCGCGCAAGTCCATGAACAATGCGCCGTCACAGCGGTAGAACACGACGGTCAGCGCTTTCGCGTCCGCACGCAAACCGGCCTCGAATTGCACGCGCCCTGGTTGCTGAACTGCGCCGGGGCCTGGGCCGGACGCCTGGCTGAACAATTCGGCGAAGCGGTGCCGATGCACGCCGGCCACCCGGCGATGCTGGTCACCGAGCCGTTGCCATGGGTGATGAATGCCAGCACCGGCGTCGAGGGTGGCGGCATCTATGCGCGTCAGGTGGCACGTGGCAATTGCGTGCTCGGTGGCGGCCAGGGTTTTGCCCTCGATGACGCGCGCGCACGCCCCGGCCAACACGCCGTGATCGAGATCCTGCGCCAGGCCGTCGAACTCTACCCGTTTCTTCAAGGCGCCCAGGCGATTCGCACCTGGAGCGGTACCGAAGGCTACTTGCCTGATCGCCAACCGGTGATCGGTCATAGCAGCACTCAACCCGGTCTGTTGCACGCCTTCGGCTTTGCCGGTGCGGGTTTCCAGATCGGTCCTGCGGTGGGCCAGGCGCTCACCGAGATCATCTGCAGTGGCGCCTCCAAGACGCCACTGGATGCGTTTTCCATCACCCGGTTTCACTCCATCTCCGTTGCTTGATAGAGGAAGGTCGCGCCAATGAATAACGTCAAACGCACTGCACTGCTCGGTTTCTCCTGTCTGACTGCCCTGCTCACGGTCACCCAGGCACAGGCTGAACCCACGCTTTATCTCGGCATGAACGGCGGGACCATGGAGCGGCTCTACGCCGACAAGGTGCTGCCGGCGTTCGAGAAAGCCAACAACGTCAAAGTGGTGATCGTACCGGGGACTTCCGCCGATATCCTGGCCAAGGTCCAGGCCAGCAAAGGCAACCCGCAGATGCACGTGATGTTCCTCGACGACGGCATCATGTACCGCGCCATCGCCATGGGCTTGTGCGACAAACTCGAAGACAGCGCACCGCTGGCGCAGATTCCGGCCAAGGGTCGCATCAAGGATCAAGCGGTGGCGGTCAGCCTCGGCGTGACCGGGCTGGCGTACAACACGCGTCTGTTCAAGGAAAAAGGCTGGGCGGCGCCGACCTCGTGGATGGACATGGCCGACCCGCGCTTCAAGGACAAGCTGGTGTTCCAGTCGATGGCCTCCTCGACCTTCGGCCTGCATGGCTTCCTGATGTTCAACCGGATTCAGGGCGGCAGCGAAACCGACGTCGAGCCGGGCTTCAAGGCCTGGCCGAACACCGTCGGCCGCAACGTGCTGGAATACATTCCGAGCTCGGCGAAGATTTCCGAAATGCTCCAGACCGACGAAGCCGCGCTGTTCCCGCTGACCCCGACCCAAGTCACCGCGCTGAAACTCAAAGGCATGCCGGTGGAATACGCGCAGCCCAAGGAAGGCGCCGTGGTGCTCAACGTGGCCGAGTGCGCCATCGCCAACAACACGCAGCCGGAACTGGCACAGAAACTCGCTGCGTTTTTGCTGACGCCGCAAGCCCAGGCCACGGCGCTGGAGGATGGCGACCAGATCCCGTCCAACCCGAATACGCCGACCACCGATAAAACCCGGGGTCAGGTCGAGGCGATGAAGCAGTACCTGACCACCGCGATTGCCGTTGACTGGGACCAGGTCAATGAGCAGCGCCCGGCGTGGAATGCACGGTGGAATCGCAGTATCGAGCGGTAGTGACTGACACGCCGCATCACCCCGTTGGACTGCGAAGCAGCCCAACGGGGCATTGTGCTGAGGGCGAGCGCCCATTATCCGTCGGAAGGTTTGTTGCACACGGTTGGTGGAAGTCGGGCCGACGTAAATTGTGTGTCGCAGCACCGGCTGCACACTTTGCCGCTATCATGTCGCCCATTTCCAAGCCCCCGCGCCCTCCCCTCGATCAATAGCGAACCCGCCCATGGATACCCTTGCCCAACTGCGCGCCGGTCAACTGACAGGTATCACCCGCCTGGACCTGGCCTGCGGCCTGACTGAATTTCCGCGAGAAATCTTCGACCTGGCGGACTCGCTCGAAGTGCTCAACCTCAGCGGCAACGCCTTGAGCCGGCTGCCAGATGATCTGCACCGCCTGACCCGCTTGCGCGTGCTGTTTTGCTCGGACAACCTGTTCACCGAACTGCCCGCGTGCCTCGGCCAATGCACCGCATTGACGATGATCGGCTTCAAGGCCAATGCCATCGAGACGGTGCCCGCCGCTGCGCTGCCGCCATTGCTGCGTTGGCTGATCCTGACCGATAACCGCCTCAATGAATTGCCCACCGAGTTGGGTCAGCGCCCACACCTGCAAAAACTCATGCTCGCCGGCAATCGCTTGCAGCGCCTGCCCGAAAGCCTGAGCCAATGCCATCGACTCGAACTGATCCGCATCGCCGCCAACCAACTGACTGAGCTGCCCGAGTGGCTGCTGACCCTGCCAAGCCTGACCTGGCTGGCCTATGCCGGTAACCCGCTGGAAACCGAAGCCGATGCCGCAGCCCTCGATGCCACGGCGAGTATTGCGTGGTCCGAGCTGCGCCTGGAGCAACAGCTGGGCGAAGGTGCTTCGGGAGTGATTCATCGGGCGACGTGGGAGCAACCGGGTCAACCGGCCACCCAGGTTGCGGTCAAACTCTACAAAGGCGAAATGACCAGCGACGGTTCACCGCTGCACGAAATGAACGCCTGCATTACCGCCGGTCTTCACCCCAATCTGATCCGGGTCGAAGGCCGAATCGTCGGGCATCCCGAAGAGCAGGCCGGGCTGTTGATGCAACTGATTGATCCGAGTTATCGCAACCTGGCCGGGCTGCCGAGCCTGGCGTCCTGTACCCGTGACGTCTATGCCGATGACACCCGTTTCAGTGCGCACGTCGCACTGCGCATGGCCCGCGCAATCGCCTCGGTGGCCGAGCATCTGCATCACCAGGGCATCACCCATGGCGATCTCTATGGCCACAATATTTTGTGCAACGAGCACGGTAATTGCCTGTTGGGGGACTTTGGCGCGGCGTCTTTCCATGCGACGTGCGACAGCCTTGAAAGCCGTGCGCTGCAACGGATCGAAGTGCGGGCATTCGGGGTGTTGCTGGGGGAATTGCTGGAGCGGATCGACTCGGGGTTGAGTGATGAAAGGCGTTTGCAGCTGGAGGCGTTGCAGCAGCGCTGCTGCCAGCCGCAGGTGCTGGCGCGGCCGGGGTTCAGTGAGATAGGACAGGCGTTAGCCGCGTTCAACTGAGCTAAAGGCAAGTACAAAACCTGTGGCGAGGGAGCTTGCTCCCGCTGGACGGCGCAGCCGTCCCAAAAACGACGGCTGCTGCGCACCCGAGCGGGAGCAAGCTCCCTCGCCACAAATAGAATTACAACCGGTTCGGCTTAACCCGCCAAACCCACAAACATATCCTGCACATCATCATGGTTATCGAGGCCTTCCAGGAACGCCTCGACTTCAGCCATCTGCTCATCGCTCAAACCGCTTACCGGGTTTTTTGGCTGATACCCCAACTTGGCCGACAACACGGTAAAACCTTGCTCAGGCAGCGCTTTCTGAACGGCGTCCAGGTCCGCAGGGTCGGTCAGGAACAGGGTCGTGCCCTCTTCGTCTCCTGGCTCGAAATCCTGGGCTCCCGCTTCAATCGCAGCCATTTCCGGATCGGCGTCAGGGCTGTCCGGAGACGCTTCGATCATGCCCACATGGTTGAAGTCCCACGATACCGAACCGGAAGCGCCCAACTGGCCCTTGCGGAAAGCCACGCGGATTTCCGCGACGGTGCGGTTGATGTTGTCGGTGACGCATTCAACGATCAGCGGCACCTGATGCGGAGCGAAACCTTCATACGTCACGCGATGGTATTGCACGGTTTCGCCCAACAGACCCGCGCCTTTCTTGATCGCACGATCCAGGGTTTCCTTGGGCATCGAGGCTTTTTTCGCCTGCTCGACCACCAGACGCAGGTGTGCGTTGGTGGCGGTATCGGCACCGTTGCGGGCAGCAATAGTGATTTCTTTCACCAGTTTGCCGAAGATCTTGCCCTTGGCGTTAGATGCCGCTTCTTTGTGTTTAACCTTCCACTGTGCGCCCATTACTCACTCTCTTATCTGTGGCGCCGAGACATCTATTGGCCGACGCTTTGCGCAAGTTTATACGGCCTAAAGTTGGCAATCGACCAAAAAATCCACCCCGGCTCACCGGCATGACCAATCGACTTCTTCACCGGCGGTTGTAGGGCGATTCTGAAATGTTCACTTGCGGTGACCATAAAGGTCCGTGGTTTCGTACCCTCTGCGCCCATATTCCATGGCAGAAGCGCGTTCGATGCACAACGACAAGGAAAGTCCCTACACCCTGACCCTCCTGGACAGTGGATTGACTCTGCAGGTGTTGCAGTTCAGTGGCCGAGAAAGTCTCAACCAGCCCTATCGTTTCGAGATCGAAGTAATCGGCCTGGCACCCGCCATGAACCTCGAGCAGTTGCTGCAGCAACCGGCGTTCCTGAGCCTGAGGGGTGACAGCGGCATTCACGGCATCTTGCACAGCGCCAGTCGCGAGCACCGTGGCCCGCACCGAATCGGCTACCATCTGGTGCTGGTGCCCTGGCTGCAGCAACTGGACCGACACCCTTGCCGGCGGGTTTTTCATCAACTCGACGCGCCCGCCATCCTGCGCCAGTTGCTCAGCGAAAACGCGATCACCGAAGACAGCTTCCGTTTTGAACTGCCCAACGGACGCTATGCGGTGCGACCGTTCTGCATTCAGTTTGATGAGACCGACCTGGCGTTCCTGCAACGGCTCTGCGAAGAAGAAGGCATCCACTATCACTTCGAACATCAGCACGACGGCCATGTGCTGGTGTTGGCGGATGACAGCCTGAGCTTCCCCCAGGAACCGCTGCTGATGCCCTTTCACGGCGAGACGGCCGACCCCGCCAGCGTGCCGGTGATCACTGAGTTGTTCCAGCGCCATGCCTCGCCTGCACCGCAACAGCTCCAGCGCGAGCAATCGAGCCGTCGATCACTGGAACGGCTGCGCTGCCGGCATCGGCAGATTCAGGGGCAAAGCAATCACAGTGATTTGCGCGGCGGATGCATCGTGCAAGTGTCGGAACATCCCATCGCGAACTTCAACGACCAATGGCTGCTGACCGAGATCCGGCATCAGGGCCGACAGCCGTCGATTCTCGCCGAGGACACCGCCGACAAGCTCCGGCGTTACAGCAATCAGTTCAGCGCGATTCCGTGGTCCACGGTGTTCCGGCCAGCGCTCACACAGGCCAGACCGAGCATTCCGGGCTATCAGAAGGCGCGAGTGCTGGGCGCTGTCGGGCAACCCGCGGTGCTGGATGCTCAAGGGCGGATTGAGGTCCGGTTGTGGCCCACCGCGCAAGCCGACGACAAGGAATCAACCGGTCTCTGGCTACCCGTGGCCCTCGCCGCGCCGGACGGTCGGATCGATCCGTCCAGGCTGCCGCTCGCCGGCACCGACGTGCTCATCAGTTTTCTCGACAGCGACCCGGATCGTCCTGTGTTGTGTGCGGCGGCGAGCAACCCGCCAGCGCCTCGACCCACTCGCCAGCCACGCAGCGATGGCCTTCTGTTGCTCGATTGGCTGGTCAACCGTCGGGACTGATCAGCCCTTGTCAGCCTTGCCAGCCGCCGCGAACCTGGTCAGGCGCACATCCACAGCGCTTTCGCGAACAAGCTTCGCTCCTGCAGGTTCCTGTATGTTTTTACGGCACGCAGGACCAGGCCTCCAGCACCTGTTCCAGCCAGAAAGGTCTCATCGGTTTTTTCCTCAGGTACGCAGGGGTTTTACGGTCATCGCCTGGTTAGGCACGGAAGCGCTTTCGACGCGCAGGCCAGCCGGACGGCTGTTCCAGTGGGGGATCAGCACCAGGGCGGAGAACAATGCGCAGCCGGCGAAGACGATGAACACGGTGACCGAGTCGAAATAACCCGGCAGCAATCCGCCGAGAATCGCCCCGACCGAGCCGCAACCGTTGACGAACCCGGCGGCCGTGGCGCCCGCCTTGGCGGTGCCGAAATCAATCGCTGCCGCCCCGCTGATCATCGAATCCGGCCCGTACAAGGTCAGGCCCATGACAAACAGCAGCGCCACCACCCACAGCACGCTGCCGGTGTGCAGAGCGCCCATGAAGAGCGCCAGGGAAACGGTCAATGCCAACAGACTGATCACGCAGGCCGGCATGCGCCGGGCGCCGAACAGTTTGTCCGAGGCCAGCCCGAGCAGGATCGGCCCCAGCAGCCCGGCCAGTTCAAACGCGGTAGGAATGATTGCCGCGCCCACTTTGCCCACCGAGGGCATCTGCTCGAAGACGATCACCGGCCCCCAGAGCAGAATCGCGTAGCGCGCCGGTTTCAACAGGAAATACGCCAGGCCCAATACCAGCACCGTGCGGTTGCGCAGGATTTCCTTTAACGGTTCAAGCACGCTGGTCTTGCTTTGCGCGCAGGCCTCTTTCGTTGTCAGTTCCGGCTCCACTGCGGGCAAGCCGACGTCTTGCGGTTTATTGCGTTGGAAAATAAAAAACAGCACGGCGACCAGTCCAACCACTGCCGCACTGGAAATGAACGCCGCGTGCCAGCTGCCGATGAGCGTATACGCCCACCAGCCGGCAAACGGCGAGGCCACCAGACCGCCAAAGGCGTAGCAGGAACTCCACAGCCCCAGCACCCTTCCGCGCTGCCGGGCAGGGAAAAAACTGCCCATGTTCTTGCACAGTCCCGACCATCCGGTGGACTGCGCCAGGCCTTGAATCAGCATGCAGGTGGCAAAGATCGGTAACGTCGCGAAACTGCCCATCACCAGGGCGGCCGCTGCAGAAATGAGCAATCCGCCAAGCACCACGACCCGAGGGCCAAAGCGGTCGGCGAGGATGCCCCAGGTGAATTGACCGAAGGCGTAGGCGGTCAGGTAGAGGGCGTCGAGGTTGGCCATGGCCATTTTGTCGAGCATGAAGGTGGGGTCTTCGGCGATCCCCAGTTTGGCCACGGAAAAGGCTTTGCGGGTGAAGTAGAAAGCGGCGTAGGCGAGCCAGGTGATCGCGAAGATCTGCACGCGCCACCGCTTGATGGTGCCGATGGAGTTGTTCATTGTGATTTCTGACCTCAGGGTGTGAGTGTGCCGGCAGAAATTGAGAAATAACGCCTGTTTTTTTATTGTTGAGCACTTCGATACCGCTGCTTCCCTGAGGCGATACCGGTCAGATGAGGCCTGTAACTGCACGCGCAGGCTCATGGCCACCGACGCTGTTCGACTGACCAGTCACCGGGGCTCAGTTCGATAAAAACAATTACTGATTAATAAGTGAAATCGATTTATCGTATTTCCAATATAGGCTCGGCTTGTTACTGGAGGTTTCGATGTCGGTTTCCCACGCCCAACTCAAAGCCTTCCACGCCGTGGCCGTCCACGGAAGCTTTACCAAAGCCGCCGAGCGGCTTTTTCTTACGCAACCGGCGATTTCCGACCAAGTGCGCAAGCTCGAAGAGCGCTTCGGGGTGTTGCTGTTTCACCGCAACAAACGCTCGGTGCGCCTGACGGATCTGGGCGAGCGCTTGTTGAGCATTACCCAGCGCCTGTTCGTCATCGAGGACGAGGCGCAGGAGCTCTTGCATGACTCCCGGGCCTTGCAGACCGGCAGCCTGATTCTCGCGGTGGATGCGCCGGTGCACGTACTGCCGCAGATTGCGCGTTTCTGTGAACGCTACCCCGGCATCAGCGTAAAAATCGAAACCGGCAACACCGACGAGTCGCTGTTTCGCCTGTTCAACTATCAGGCCGACCTGGCGTTGCTCGGCCGGGATGTGAGTGACGAGCGGCTGATCTCGCTGCCGCTGCGCAATGACCCGATGGTGGCCTTCGTTTCACACAATCATCCGTGGGCGAATCGCGAATCGATTTGCCTGGCGGATTTACACGACACGCCCCTGGTGCTGCGGGAAATCGGTTCGGTGACGCGTCAGACACTGGAAGAGGAAATGGCCCAGGCCGGGTTTTCCATCCGCCCGGCGATCCAGGTTGAAGGCCGGGAAGCGGCGCGTGAAGCGGTGGTCGTGGGGATCGGGGTGGGCGTGGTGTCCGCCGCCGAGTTTGGCGCGGATTCGCGGGTGTGTGCGTTGCCGATTACCGATTGCACACGGCGATTGACCGAAACGCTGGTGTGCCTGCGCGAGCAGAGTTCGCGGCGGGTGGTGGCGACGTTTCTGGAGATGGTGCGCGAGAGTCTGGTGTAGGCAGGTCTGGCCTCTTCGCGGGCAAGCCTCGCTCCCACAGGTTATGCGTCGTATACAAGACCTGCGGCCAGCATAACCCCCTGTGGGAGCGAGGCTTGCCCGCGAAGGCCGCGCCTCGCTTTATCGGATAGGCGCCAATTCAAAAAACGCCCGAATCAAACGCAAATCCCGCCGCCGTTCCATGCACCCGATCATGTGCCGGTTAACCAGCCCTTCACCCAAAATCGGCACTGCCGCCACCCGCGGGTCATGACTGACCTCAACCGAAGACACCACGCCAACCCCCAACTCGGCGGCCACGGCCTCGGTCACCGCCTCGCGACTGTCCAGCTCCAGCAACACCCTCGGGTTGACCGATGCCGACGCGCAAGCTTCATCGAATGTCCGCCGGGTAATCGAACTCGGCTCACGCAACACCATGATCACCTGATCCAGCTCCTTGAGCTTCACGCCCTTGGACGCCTTGGCCCAGGGATGACTGTCAGGCACCAGCGCGCAAATCCGTGATTCGCTCAACGCTTGCAGATGCAGGCCTTTGCGCGGCTCGACTTCAGTCAACACCGCCACGTCGGCATGCTCGGACAACAACGCTGCCAGGGTTTCCTGAGCATTGCCCAAGCGCAGATTCACGGTAATTCCGGGGTATCGCGCGCGCAGACTGGCGAGCATCGGCATCACCATGTGCGGCCCGTCCGCTGCGACTTCCAGGCGCCCGGTCAGCAACTGTCGATTCGCTTCCAGCAGCACTTGCGCTTCTTCGGCCAGGCCAAACATCGCCCGGGTGATCGCCGCCAGCTTGGTGCCCTCCTCCGTCAGCTCCACGCGTCGCGCGGTGCGGCGCAGCAAGGTGATTTGATAATGCTCCTCCAACGCCTTGATGTGCCCGGTGACCGCCGGTTGGCTGATGAACAGCCGCTCGGCCGCACGGGTGAAGCTGCCTTCGCGGGCCACGGCGTCGAAGGCTCGAAGCTGGAACAGGTTCATGAATAACTCTCACTGATGGCTGGCATAACAACAAACAATTTGATTGATAGCACCCGAAATTGCAATTTATGCCCCGTAGCTTCATCCCACAGAGAGCTTTTGCGAGGACACAAGAATGAGCACTGCCGAGCCAATCCTGCTCACCCCCGGCCCACTGACCACGTCGGCCCGCACCCGTCAGGCGATGATGGTCGACTGGGGTTCATGGGATGACCGCTTCAATCAACTGACCGCCAGCCTGTGCGAGCAATTGCTGGCAATCATCAACGGCGGCGACAGCCACCACTGCGTGCCCTTGCAAGGCAGCGGTACGTTCGCGGTCGAAGCGGCCATCGGCACGCTGGTGCCTCGCGACGGCAAAGTGCTGGTGCTGATCAACGGCGCCTACGGCAAACGCCTGGCGAAAATCTGCGAAGTGCTCGGGCGCTCCTTCAGCACCTTCGAAACCGCCGAAGACGAACCGACCACCGCCGCCGACGTCGACCGTCTGCTGCACGCCGATGCCAGCATTACCCACGTTGCGCTGATTCACTGCGAAACCAGCACCGGCATCCTCAATCCGCTGCCGGAGATTGCCCACGTCATTGCGCAACACGGCAAACGCCTGATCATCGACGCCATGAGCTCCTTTGGCGCGCTGCCAATCGATGCGCAACAGGTGCCGTTCGACGCGCTGATCGCCGCCTCGGGCAAATGCCTGGAAGGCGTGCCGGGCATGGGTTTCGTCTTTGCCCGCAAAGACGCACTGGCCAACGCGGCTGGCAATTCGCACTCACTGGCGATGGATTTGTTCGACCAGCACACCTACATGGCCAAGACCGGCCAATGGCGCTTTACGCCGCCCACCCATGTGGTCGCCGCGCTGCACGAAGCCTTGCTGCAATACAACGAAGAAGGTGGTTTGCCGGCGCGGCATCAGCGCTATGCCAACAACTGCCAGGTGCTGCTCGATGACATGGCCAAACTCGGCTTGCGCAGCTTCCTGCCCGCCGCGATCCAGGCCCCGATCATTGTCACGTTCCACGCGCCGAAAGACCCGCGCTATCAGTTCAAGGAGTTCTACGAACGCGTCAAGGCCAAGGGTTTCATCCTCTACCCCGGCAAATTGACCCAGGTCGAAACCTTCCGCGTCGGCTGCATCGGACACGTCAACCAGGCCGAGATGCACGCAGCGGTAGCGGCGGTCGCCGACGTACTGCGCGAGATGGAAGTCCTCGAAATCTGAATGAGCAGGCACCGCTGATCCTGTAGGAGCGAGGCTTGCCCGCGAATGCAGACGACGCGGTTCTTCGAACACACCGAATTATCGTTCTTCGCGGGCAAGCCTCGCTCCTACAAGGGACACAACACATGAACTACAACAACCCAACCAAACTCCAGGCCGCCATCCTTGACTGGGCCGGCACCGTGGTCGACTTCGGCTCGTTCGCGCCGACGCAGATTTTTGTCGAAGCCTTCGCCGAGTTCGACGTCCAGGTCTCCATCGAAGAAGCCCGCGGGCCGATGGGCATGGGCAAGTGGGACCACATTCGCACCCTGTGTGATCAGCCGGAAGTTGCCGAGCGTTATCGCACCGTGTTCGGCCGCACCCCGACCGACGATGATGTCACCGCCATCTACAAGCGTTTCATGCCGCTGCAGATCGAGAAAATCGCCGAGCACTCGGCGCTGATTCCGGGTGCACTCGACACCATCGCCAACCTGCGTCAGCAAGGGATCAAGATCGGCTCCTGCTCCGGCTACCCGAAACAGGTCATGGACAAGGTGGTCGAACTGGCCGCCACCAACGGTTACGTGGCCGATCACGTGGTCGCCACCGACGAAGTGCCTAACGGCCGTCCATGGCCGGCACAGGCCTTGGCCAACGTGATTGCGCTGGGCATCGACGACGTCGCGGCCTGCGTGAAGATCGATGACACTGTGCCGGGTATTCTCGAAGGACGTCGCGCCGGCATGTGGACCGTGGCGCTGATCTGCTCCGGTAACGCGCTGGGGCTGGATTACAAAGGTTTCCGCGCCTTGGGCAGCGAGCAACTCGACAGTGAACGCAAACGCATCCACGCGATGTTCGAAGGTTCGCGGCCGCACTACATGATCGATACCATCACCGACTTGCCGCAAGTGATCGCCGACATCAACAAGCGTCTGGCCAAGGGTGAGATGCCACAAAGCAGTTGATAACGTTTACTGATTCATAAAAAAGCGCCAGCTCCGTTTCGGAACTGGCGCTTTTTTTGGGCGATCACTTGAGCCAGAGCATTGAATGCCCAAACAGCCACAGGCAAATCGACCAAAGCGGTTTACAGTTAAAAAACACCGTCGAACAAGAACGGTGGGCTTTTTGACCAGACTGTGAGGAACACCGTATGCCCTGGAAGAACTCCGAATCACGCTACAGCACTGTATCGATCACGCTGCATTGGTTGATGCTGGTCCTGCTGGCGCTGGTTTACGCCTGTATCGAATTTCGCGGGATCTTTCCCAAAGGCAGCGGTGGCCGGACGCTGATCACCGAATCGCACTTCATGCTCGGCTTGACGGTGTTCGTATTGGTTTGGCTGCGGTTGTTCGCGCGCAGCCTGGGCCCGGCACCACAGATCTTCCCGGCCTCGCCCCGCTGGCAGACCGTGCTGGCCAGACTGATGCACTGGGCGCTGTACATTTTCATGATCGCGATGCCGGTACTCGGTTGGCTGGTGACCAGCGCCAAGGGGCATCAGGTGATGTTCTATGGCGTTGACCTACCGCTGCTGATCCCGGAGGACAAGACGCTGGCCAAGCAAATCGAGGAATGGCATGAACTCGGCGGCACCATCGGCTATTGGCTGATCGGCCTGCACGCGGCGGCGGGGATTTATCACCACTACGTGGTGCGCGATAACACGCTGCTGCGGATGATGCCCAAGCGCGGGTGAAAAACACTGATCCCTGTGGCGAGGGGGTTTCAGGTTTTCAAGCTGCCCCCCCGGCAGCCCTGCAATCCGCCCGTGTGGACGAAGATCAGCCGTGTGCCCTTTTCAAATGTTCCAGCCTCGACTTGCTGCTTGAGCATCAGCAGCGCCTTGCCGGTGTACAGCGGTTCGAGGGGAACTCCCGAAGCCTGTTCCGCCTGGTCGATGAAACTGAGCAGCAGAGGATCGACTTTGGCAAAGCCACCACGGCTGGCATCGAACAGTTCGTAAGCCACGTCATGACTACCCGCCTCTCGGACAATCGATTCAACCTGCTGTGCCACACCATGATCGTCGGGCACCGCGAGCGCGCCATACACCGGGTGTTCGCCCGCCTCCGCCAGCGTCAGGCCGGCCAGGGTCGTGCCGGTTCCGCAAGCCAGCCACCAACCGTCGTAATCGCTCCAGCCCAGGTCGCCGAGTTGATCGAGGACCATCGCCTTCAACTGCCTGCAACCCCGCGCCCCCCGAAGACCGCCGCCCCCTTCAGGCACCGGATACAGGTCGGGATATTGCACTTGCCAGGGCAGCCAGAAACCCGCTTCATGCCGCGCTCGATAACCGCCATAACCCAACCAGTGCAACTGCATGCCGAACGCTTGCAAGTCTTTCACCGTCGGTGTTTCCAGCGGATGACCGCGCAGCAGGCCGACCGTTTTGAAATCGAAACGTTTGCCGGCAGCTGCCAGTGCATGCAGATGATTGGAGTGGGCACCGCCGAGGCTGATGATGCCTTGGGCGCCGATCCGGTCAGCGGCGTTGAGGTGTTCGATGAGTTTGAACCACTTGTTGCCGCTGATCAGTGGGTCGATCCGGTCGAGACGCAGGATGGCGACTTCGATGCTGGCCGTGGTGAGCCAGTCGAGGTCAAGGGGCTGGAGCGGGGCTTGGGGTAGCCAGTCGTTGGGAGGGAGAAGCATCAAGGCCAGCTCTGGGTGAAGAGTCGGCATCTTAGCAGCCAATGTGTGGCGAGGGAGCTTGCTCCCGCTCGGCTGCGCAGCGGCCGCAAAACTGGCGACAGTGATTAACCTGACACACCACGATCGCTGATAGAGGGAGTCCTTCGGACTCCAACGGGAGCAAGCTCCCTCGCCACAGGGATTGAGTTGCTTACAACTCAGCAGCCAACCGCGAACCCTGATTGATCGCGCGCTTGGCATCCAACTCCGCCGCCACGTCCGCGCCACCAATCAAATGCACGTTCTGCCCGGCAGCCACCAGCCCCTCCTGCAATTCACGCAGCGGATCCTGCCCGGCGCAGATCACGATGTTGTCCACCGGCAGCACCTGCGGCTCACCGGTTTCGCCGATGCGGATGTGCAGGCCTTCATCATCAATCTTCAAGTATTCGACGCTGTTGAGCATCTGCACCTGCTTGTTCTTCAGACCGGTGCGATGAATCCAGCCAGTGGTTTTGCCCAGGCCGTCGCCGACCTTGGATTTCTTGCGTTGCAGCAGGAACACCTCGCGAGCCGGCGCATGGGGTTCAGCCTTGATGCCGGCAACACCGCCGCGCGCTTCAAGATGCGTGTCGATGCCCCACTCCTTCCAGAACGCATCGCGGTCCAGACTGGTGGAAACGCCTTGGTGAACCAGGAATTCCGACACGTCGAAACCGATACCGCCTGCGCCAATTACCGCGACACGCTTGCCCACCGGTTTACGCTCGAGAATCACGTCCAGGTAGCTCAGCACCTTGGCGTTTTCAACGCCGGGAATCGCCGGGGTTCTTGGGGCGATGCCGGTGGCCAGGATAATTTCGTCGTAACCGCCCTCAACCAGTTTCGCCACGTCGACACGGGTGTTCAGGCACACCTCGACGTTGGTAGTTTGCAGTTTGCGGTTGAAATAGCGCAGGGTTTCGACGAACTCTTCCTTGCCCGGCACACGCTTGGCAATGTTGAACTGACCGCCAATCTCGCTTGCCGAATCAAACAGCGTCACCGAGTGCCCACGCTCGGCCGCCACAGTGGCCGCGGACAGGCCAGCAGGACCGGCACCCACCACGGCGATTTTCTTGATCTGCTGCACCGGCAGGTAGTTAAGCTCGGTTTCATGGCAAGCACGGGGGTTCACCAGACAGCTGGTCAACTTGCCGCCGAAGGTATGATCCAGGCATGCCTGGTTGCAACCGATGCAGGTGTTGATTTCGTCGCCACGGCCAGCGGCCGCCTTGTTGACGAAGTCCGGGTCGGCGAGGAACGGCCGCGCCATGGACACCATGTCGGCATCGCCTTCGGCCAGAATCTGCTCGGCCACTTCTGGCGTATTGATGCGGTTGGTGGTGATCAACGGAATGCTCACCGAACCACGCAGCTTGGCCGTGACTTTGCTGAACGCCGCACGCGGCACTTTGGTGGCGATGGTCGGAATCCGCGCTTCGTGCCAGCCGATGCCGGTGTTGATGATGGTCGCGCCGGCCTGCTCGATGGCTTTGGCCAGGGTCACGATCTCTTCCCAGCTGCTGCCGCCTTCCACCAGGTCGAGCATCGACAGGCGGAAGATGATGATGAAGTTCGGGCCGACCGCTTCGCGTACACGGCGGACGATTTCCACCGGCAGGCGCATACGGTTTTCGTAGCTGCCCCCCCAACGGTCGGTGCGGTGGTTGGTGTGGGCGGCGAGGAACTGGTTAATGAAATAACCTTCCGAACCCATGATCTCGACGCCGTCGTACTCGGCTTTTTGCGCCAGGGTCGAGCACGTGACGAAATCGCTGATCTGCTTCTCGATACCTTCCTCGTCCAGCTCTTTAGGCTTGAACGGGTTGATCGGCGCCTGAATGGCACTCGGCGCGACCTGTTTCGGGCTGTAGGCATAACGACCGGCGTGGAGGATCTGCATGCAGATCTTGCCGCCCGCCTCGTGCACTGCACGGGTCACGATCTGGTGCTTGAGCGCTTCTTCCTCGGTGGTCAGTTTGGCCGCGCCGGAATACACCCCGCCCTCATCGTTCGGACCAATGCCGCCGGTGACCATCAGGCCGACACCGCCGCGAGCACGCTCGGCGAAGTACGCCGCCATGCGTTCGAAACCACCAGGCTTTTCCTCAAGACCGGTGTGCATCGAACCCATCAGGGTGCGGTTGCGCAGCGTGGTGAAACCCAGGTCCAGCGGGGCCAACAGGTGCGGGTAATGAGCGGCGGCCATTTGTAACTCCACATCGAGCGATCACGGAAAAAATGCAGGAGCTCTTCGGCCCCCGTCAGTCATGTTGGACAGACTAAGAGTCGCGCCCCCGTCACTCAATGACCGAAACTGACAACTTATTGATCCAAATGTGCAGCGCCCCTTGGCAAGCGTCGGCATGGGCCCTACCCTAGTCGCGAACCCTGCACACGGCTGTCGACTGTTTTCCATGCGCAAACTTCTGTACCTGACTTTCTCCATGGCATTGATAGCCGCCCTCACGACCTACGCCATGTGGGCCGCCGACCGTCCGGTGGGTCATTACCTGTCGGACCTGCGCATCCAACTCGCGGTCGATCAAGGCACACCCGCCGATCGCGGCAATCTGCTGGGTATCCAGCCCGAGCTGTTTCCCACCGACTATCAAAGCCCCGAACGCCTGCACCGCAAGCTCGCCGCCTATTTGCAGCAGGCCCAGGACCAAGGCTTGCTCAATGAAAAGACCATCGTCGTGCTGCCCGAACATATCGGCACCTGGCTGATGGTCAGCGGCGAGAAAGATGAGCTGTACCAGGCGACCACACTTGAGGAAGCCATGAACTGGCTGGCGGTGAGCAATCCTGTGCAGTTCGTCCGTGCGTTGATCAGCGCCAAGGGCGACAGTCGTCTCGATGACGCTCACTTGCGAATGAAGGCCAAAAGCATGGCCAAGGATTATCAGGCACTGTTCGGGGGGCTGGCGAAGGCCTTCAACGTGACCCTGGTGGCCGGCACTATCGTGCTGCCCGAACCGAGCATCATCGACGGAACACTGAAAGTCGGCCGCGGTGCGTTGTACAACAGCAGCGTGGTGTTCGGTCGCGACGGTGTGCCGATCGGCCAGCCGCAACGCCAGATGCATCCGGTCTTTGCTGACCATGACGTCATCCAGGCCAATGGCGAGCATACGCTCAACGTTGTCGACACACCGGCTGGACGCTTGGGCGTACTGATCGGCAGCGACAGCTGGTACCCGGATAACTACCGCAAACTCGACGCTCAGGGCGCCCATTTGGTGGCTGTTCCGGCGTATGTCGTTGGCCGCGACACCTGGGACAAACCGTGGCGGGGTTACAAGGGGCTGTCGACGCCCAGCTCGGTCAGCCTCAAGGCCGGTGAACTCAGTGAAGGCCAGGCCTGGCATCGTCTGACATTGACCGGCCAGCCGCCCAGCAGCCGGGCCATTGCCGGCATGAGCGTGTTCCTGCGCGGTCAATTCTGGGACAAGGGCAGCGCGGGTCAAAGTTTTCTCAGCAACAACGGGCAGCAGTTCGCCGACGGCAACGCCCGTGGCGCGCGTTTGCTGAACCTCTGGTTGTAACCCATGAAACCGCTGCCGATGCGCCTTGGGGATCTGTCGGTGGGCTTTGTTCACAGCCTGGCCGACGCCGTGCGCAGTCACGGTGTGGACCCGCAACCGTTGCTTGAGCAATACGGCCTCGATGCCGCGCGCCTGGCCGAAGCGGGGGCCCGGCTGTCGATCCCGCGCTACATGCGCCTGGGCCACGGAGCCATTCAACTGACCGATAACCCGGCGCTGGGTTTGCGCATGGGCCAGCTCAGTCGTCTGAGTCAGGCCGGCCTGGCCGGAGTCACCGCCGCCCAGGCGCCGACGGTTCGCGAAGCGGCGCGCTGCCTGATTCGTTTTGAAGCCCTGTATGGCTCCAACTACCGTGGTCAATCGAGCTTTCATGAAGACGCTCAGGGCGCGTGGCTGCGGTTCTATTCCATCAGTCCCTACAACGCCTACAACCGCTTCGTGGTGGATTCGATCATCGCCGGGTGGTTGCAGCAATTGTCCAGCGTGAGCCCTGCCCCGCTTCGCGCCGAACGGATCGAGATTGAGTTTGCCGAACCGGATTATCGTGAAGCATATGCCGCGCTGGGCGATTGTCCGATTCAGTTCGGCGCCGAACAGAATCAACTGCGCCTGAGCCTGGCCAGCCTCGCCCAGCGCAACCCGGAGCACTGCCCGAGTACCTGGCGACACTTGCTGCAACTCTGTGAGCGGGAACTGGAGCAACTGACACGCACCCGCAGCCTGCGTGAACGCATCACTCAGTTGCTGGGGCCATTGCTCAATGGTGGCCGGGAACCCGACCTGGAAGAAGTGGCGGCACGTCTGAAGCTGCCGACCTGGACCTTGCGTCGCAAACTCGCCGAGGAAGGCACGCAATTTCGCGCCATTCTCAATGACACGCGCCGCGACCTGGCCATGACCTACATTCGCGACACGGAACTGGCGTTCGGTGAAATCGCCTACCTGCTGGGTTTTGCCTCAGCCGAAGCTTTCCAACGCGCCTTCAAACGCTGGAACGGCCAGACACCCGGCGAGTTTCGCCGCAGCCATCGCCAATCCGCGTGATGCTTAAAGCTCTGTAGCGTCTTCCGCTGGCTCCAATGGGTCCAGTTCAAATGCCTGATACTCGAGCAGCTCTTCTTGATAATCGTCCATTGTGAAATCCCCCTACCGCTCGTTTAAAAATGCCTGAATAAATGACCAACGCCCCGAGCATAAAGTGCCCGCGTGAAAGAAAAATGACGCGGGCGCACCGCTCAGCGGCTACTTATAAAACGTAGCAGGCGGTCAGGAATTTATCACAGGATTTTTTCGATAAAGGCTGTAGGACTGCAGCCTGGTTGACGCGGATCAAACTAACAGCCATTTCGGGAACGGTGCCATCTGACACGATCCCGAAATGTACATCGATTACTGGCTGGCAGCCGGCATGGCCGAAATAGGCTCGCTCGGTGGCGGCAGGCTGGATTGCGGCGGTGGCGTAACGGTTTCCGGGGACGGAACCGGCTCCGGGTTTTCAACCGGGGTGATCGGCGCTGTTTCAGGCGGTGGTGCGACGGGTTCCGAGGCCGCGGGGGCTGGAGCAGGTTCAACTGCAGGCGCTGGCGCAGGCTCCGCAGCAGGGGCCGGCGTTGGGGCCAAAGGCGCCGGAGCAGCCTTGGCTTCCGGCATGCCCAGGTCGGTCTTGGGTTTCTCGGGGATGTGTGCAGCCTTTTTCGCTTCCGGCGGCAGGAACAACTCCACCAGCGCAAAGAAACGCTCGTAGAACTTGGCCGACGAGACGGTTTCGCTGGCAACCTTGACCATCGAATCGTCGGAGGAACCGATCGGCATCGACACCGAACCCAACACACCCACGCCCACACTGGCCGAGTTATTGGTTTTCTTCAGCGCATAACGGTCCTGCAGGGCGTTGGCGAACATGGTCGCATGATGGCCCTCACTGCCATCATCGGCACACACCACACTGAAGCTGATCTCCATGTGGGTCTCGCCGGTCTGCTGGAAGCTTTTGTGTCCGCTGACCAGCTTCGGGTCGGCGCTGGTGATGATATAGCCCTGGCTCAGCAACGCCCGACGGGCGGCTTCGCAGGTCTGCGCATCCGTCACCGGGTAATTGCGCGAAAACGTCCCGGAGTCATCGAAGTTCTCATGCTCGTAGATGGGGGCTTTCTTCGACGAGCAGCCGGCAGCGGCGGCCAGCAACAACGCCAGCCCGGCAACACGCATGGGAATTGATTTAAACATTGAACATCCTGAGGGAAACGGTCCGGGGCGTATTGTGCAACAGATCGATGCTTAGCGGAGCATCGATTAGTGTCTTAAAACATTTACAAGGCTACTGACTGTCAGCTATGGGAAAAAGTCCCGTCTGAGTGACCGAAGGGCCCCTCGGAAGTCGCGGCCTGGATCGCACACATAAAAAACCCCGGCCTTTCGGCCGGGGTCTTTATGGAACGGGCAACTCAGTCAAGCATCAGAAACGCTTGATCTCGGCCTGGCTTTCCAGCTGTTTGCGGTAGGCCGCAAAGTCCTGCTGGCCAATGCGCGAGGCGAGGAAGCGACGGTATTGGGCCTTCTCTTCTTCGGTCGGCGCGGCGGCTTCGTTCACGCCGTTCAGGCGCACGATCACGAGACTACCATCCGTCAGGGTCACGCTGCTGTAGGTCGGCTTGTCCTTGGCGACAGGTTTTGGCATGCGGAACAGCGCTTGCAGCACGGTTGGGTCAATCCCTTCCTGAGCGCGAGTTGCCGCTTCAGTCACTTTCCAGTTCTGACCGTCAATCGCCTTGTCCAGCGGAGTCTTGCCATCGCGCAGGCTGGCGATCAACTCATCAGCCTTGGTCTTGGCGGCAGCACTGGCGTGCTCCTTGGCCAACTGCGCACGAATGCTGGCATTGACGCTTTCCAGCGGCAGTTGCGCAGGCTTCAAGTGTTCCTTGGCGCGCAGCACGATCACGGTTTCCGGGTCCAGCTCGATGGCGGTGCTGTTGGCACCTTCATCCAGCACTTCAGGACTGAACGCCGCGGTGATCACGGCACGGTTAGCCGCCACACCTTCGCCACCCTCGCGGCCAAACGGCTTGGAGGTGTGGACAGTCAGCTTCAGGTCTTGCGCCGGCTGGGCCAGATCGGAGGACTCGAACGAAGAGTCTTCCAGTTGCTTGGTCGCCTCGACAAAACGCTGCTCGACCTGCTGGGTTTTCAGCTCACGGGTCAGCTTGTCTTTCAGGCTGGCCAGCGTCGGCACTTCCGGTGCTTCAACGCCCAACAGTTTGATCAGGTGGAAACCGAAGTCAGTGCGAATCGGTGCCGACACTTGATCCTTGGCCAACGCATACAGCGCGGTTTCAAATGCAGGGTCGTATACACCAGGGCCTGCGTAGCCCAGGTCACCGCCGTTGTTCGCCGAACCCGGGTCCTGGGAGAATTCCTTGGCCAGCGCCTCGAATTTCTCGCCTTTGGCCAGACGCGCCTGAATGTCTTCGATCTTGGCCTTGGCTTGCGCCTCGGTCACTTTATCGTTCACTTCGATCAGAATGTGCGCAGCCCGGCGTTGCTCGGACAGGTTCGCGATTTCTTTCTGATACGCCGCTTGCAGGTCTTCGTCCTTGACGCTGACCTGATCGAAGAAGGAAGACTTCTTCAATTCCAGGTAATCGATGACAACCTGATCCGGCGTCATGAATTCCTTGGCATGTTCGTCGTAGTAGGCCTTGACCTCATCGTCGGTCAGCTTCACCGCTGCCGGGTCAACCTTGACGTTCAGGGAAGCGAAATCGCGGGTCTGTTTTTCCAGACGGGCGAAGGCCAGAACCTGTGCGTCGGTGACGAAACCGCTACCCGCCAGGCCAGCGCGCAGCTGACCGATCAGCATTTCCTGAGCCAGCATCTGGCGGAATTGCATGCGGCTGTAGCCCAGTTGACGAATCACCTGATCGAAGCGCTCAGCACTGAACTTGCCATCCACCTGGAACTCAGGTGTTTGCAGGATCACTTGGTCCAAGGCCGCTTCGGAGAAAGCGAATTTCGATTCTTCTGCGCCTTGCAGCAGCAGTTTGCGGTCGATCAAGCCTTTGAGAGCCGATTCGCGCAGCATTTTTTCGTCGAGCAAGGAAGCGTCGAAATCCTTGCCCAGCTGTTGCATCAGCTGACGGCGTTGCATATCGACCGCCTGGCTCAGCTCGTTCTGGCTGATTTCTTCGCCGTTAACCTTGGCCGCATCATTACGACTGGTGGTGGCCTGAAAAATGGCGTCGAAACCGGTCAAAGCCATCAGTGCAACGATGACCCCGATAATGGTCTTGGCAATCCAGCCTTGTGAATTGTCCCTGATATTCTGCAGCATGCGTCCCCCAGAAACGGTTGAACTTCAAAATTAGGCAACCGTGGAGCGTGGGTAGAATCCGGATAGAAGAAAGGCGCATCCGAGGATGCGCCTTCTCGTAACTGGCGGAGCGGACCAAGGGTTCGAACTTGCGACCCTCGGCGTCTCGGACCGGCAACTTGCCGACTGGACTACCGCTCCGCTGCCAGGTCAGGCATGACCCCGACCCGGATAGGCAAAAACCTGAAACGAACTTAGTTGACAGCTTCTTTCAGTGCTTTACCGGCTTTGAAACCTGGTTTTTTGGCTGCTGCGATTTCCAGCGTCTTACCGGTCTGTGGGTTACGACCAATGCGAGCTGGACGATCGGTAACGGAGAAGGTACCGAAACCAACCAGAACAACAGAGTCGCCAGCCTTGAGAGCGCCAGTGACGGATTCGATTACAGCGTCCAGCGCACGGCCAGCAGCAGCTTTCGGGATATCAGCGGATGCAGCGATAGCATCAATCAGTTCCGACTTGTTCACTCTAAGTCCCCTTATATCTATTTGAGTATGATTCTAAGTTTTTTGGTGAAAGCAAAAACGAGTGCTGAATGGCCTACAGACACTTAAGAGCCGCTTTATAACAAGGGCTCTAAAAAGCTGTCAACAAGCCACTCAGGCAAATGCGTACTAATGCGTGCTAATTCTTTCCTTAGAGTCAGACTCGCGTTTTTCATCCTTTGCAACTATCTCTGGAACCACATCTGGCAGCGGCTCCGGCGCGTATTGCAGCGCAATTTGCAGGACCTCGTCAATCCATTTAACCGGTTTAATCTGCAGATCTTGCTTGATATTGTCAGGAATTTCCTTCAGATCGCGCACGTTCTCTTCAGGAATGATCACGGTCTTGATCCCGCCACGGTGAGCAGCCAGCAGCTTTTCCTTCAATCCGCCAATCGCCAACACCTGGCCACGCAAGGTGATTTCGCCTGTCATGGCAACATCCGCACGTACTGGAATCCCGGTCAATGCCGACACCAGGGCCGTGCACATGCCTACGCCGGCGCTAGGGCCGTCTTTCGGGGTCGCCCCTTCCGGCATGTGGATGTGCGTGTCGCGCTTCTCGTGGAAGTCCAGGGGAATCCCCAGGCTCTTCGCACGGCTGCGCACAACGGTCAGCGCGGCCGTGATCGATTCGACCATCACATCGCCCAGCGAACCGGTCTTGATCAGCTGGCCTTTACCCGGCACGACAGCAGCTTCGATGGTCAGCAATTCACCACCGACCTGAGTCCATGCCAGACCGGTGACCTGACCGATCTGATCCTGCGACTCAGCCAGACCGTAGCGGAATTTGCGCACACCCAGGAAGTGTTCCAGCATCTCGGCAGTGACCTTCACCGAGAAGCGTTTTTCCAGTGCGTGCTCTTTGACCGCCTTGCGGCAAACCTTCGCAATCTGGCGTTCCAGCCCACGCACACCGGCTTCGCGGGTGTAGTAGCGGATGATGTCGCGGATCGCTTCGGCGTCGAATTCCAGCTCGCCTTTCTTCAAGCCGTTGGCAGTAATCTGCTTGGGCGAGAGGTATTTGACGGCGATGTTGATCTTTTCGTCTTCGGTGTAGCCAGGCAGACGAATCACTTCCATCCGGTCGAGCAGCGCCGGCGGAATATTCATGGAATTCGAGGTGCACAGGAACATCACATCGGACAAGTCGTAGTCGACTTCCAGATAGTGATCGTTGAAGTTGTGGTTCTGCTCCGGATCGAGCACTTCCAGCAACGCCGACGCCGGATCGCCACGCATGTCGCTGCCCATTTTATCGATTTCATCGAGCAGGAACAGCGGGTTGCGGACGCCCACCTTCGTCATCTTTTGAATCAATCTTCCTGGCATCGAACCGATGTAAGTCCGGCGATGACCACGAATTTCCGCTTCGTCACGCACGCCACCGAGGGCCATACGGACAAATTTGCGGTTGGTGGCGTGAGCGATCGACTCTGCCAGAGAGGTTTTACCCACCCCTGGAGGACCGACCAGGCACAACACCGGACCACGAATTTTCTTCACGCGCTTTTGCACGGCGAGGTATTCGAGGATCCGCTCTTTGACTTCTTCCAGACCGTAGTGGTCTGCATCAAGAATGTCTTCTGCGC
This sequence comes from Pseudomonas sp. SJZ077, assembly GCF_007993905.1. NCBI lineage: Bacteria > Pseudomonadati > Pseudomonadota > Gammaproteobacteria > Pseudomonadales > Pseudomonadaceae > Pseudomonas > Pseudomonas sp. SJZ077. The sequence continues at coordinate 16,499 of NZ_VIUJ01000016.1, read as the reverse complement.
GCGCAAGGTCCAGGCGCACTTTGCTCTGGGCCTTCCACGGCACCTGAACCAGCCAGTCGATGTACGAACGCACCACGGTCGCTTCCGCGGACATTGGCGACATTTGTTTCAACTTGTTCAGTTCACCCTGGGCCTTGGCCAAGGCATCTTTGGGCAGGCCCGCGGCATCGATGCGCTTTTTCAGCTCTTCGATTTCGTTGTGGCCTTCGTCGCTGTCGCCGAGCTCTTTCTGAATGGCCTTCATCTGCTCATTCAGGTAGTACTCGCGCTGGCTGCGCTCCATTTGTTTCTTGACGCGACCGCGAATGCGTTTTTCGACTTGCAGCAGGTCGATCTCAGCATCCAGCAACGCCAGAACGTGCTCGACCCGGGCCGACAAATCGATGATTTCGAGGATTTCCTGCTTCTGCTCGATCTTCAGGGCCATGTGAGCGGCCATGGTGTCGACCAGGCGACCTGGCTCGTCGATGCTGTTGAGCGACGAGAGGACTTCAGCCGGGACTTTCTTGCCCAACTGCACATATTGTTCGAACTGAGCCAAAAGGCTGCGGACGAACACTTCCGACTCGCGCTCAGGCGCGTCGACTTCGTCGATCAGCGAGACTTCGGCACGGCAGTGGCCGTCCACTTCGCTGAAGCGCTCCACGGCGCCCCGCTGCTCGCCTTCGACCAGAACCTTGACCGTGCCGTCAGGCAGCTTGAGCAGCTGCAGAACGGTCGCAATGGTGCCTACGCGATAAAGTGCATCTTCACCGGGATCGTCGTCAGCAGGGTTTCTCTGAGCCAGCAGAAGAATCTGCTTGTCGCCCGTCATCGCAGCCTCGAGGGCTTCGATGGATTTCTCGCGCCCCACGAACAGCGGGATAACCATGTGCGGATAAACCACAACATCACGCAATGGCAGGAGAGGCAATTCGATGGTTGTCTTCATGATTTCGCCTCTACGGCGGCCATATGGCCGTAAACAGATGGAAGTAAGCTTGAAACCAAGATGGGGGCTGCTTTGAAAAAAAACAAGCGCAAAGAGGGTGTTAAAAACGCTTTAAAAGAAAAGGGGCCCGAAGGCCCCTTCTTTGTTCCAGCTGCCGGACGCTTAAGCGTCTGGCGCAGCCTTGGCAGCCGGCTCACTGTTTTCGTAGATATACAGTGGCTTGGACTTGCCTTCTATAACGCTTTCGTCGATCACTACTTTACTTACCTCGGACTGCGAGGGGATTTCATACATCGTGTCGAGCAATACACCTTCGAGAATCGAACGCAGTCCACGGGCACCGGTCTTGCGTTCCAGAGCACGTTTGGCGACCGATTTCAGTGCGTCGGCCCGGAATTCCAGGTCTACACCTTCCATCTCGAACAGCTTGGCATACTGCTTGGTCAAAGCATTTTTCGGCTCGGTGAGAATCTGCATTAACGCAGCTTCATCAAGCTCGTCCAGCGTGGCAAGGACCGGCAGACGACCGACGAACTCCGGGATCAGACCGAACTTGACCAGATCGTCAGGCTCGACTTCACGCAGGGATTCACCCACCTTCTTGCCTTCTTCCTTGCTGCGAACTTCCGCGTTGAAACCGATGCCGCCCTTGGTGGAACGGTTTTGAATAACCTTTTCCAGACCGGAGAACGCACCACCGCAGATGAACAGGATGTTACGGGTGTCGACCTGAAGGAATTCCTGCTGCGGATGCTTGCGACCACCTTGCGGCGGAACGGAAGCGACCGTGCCTTCGATCAACTTGAGCAGGGCCTGCTGCACGCCTTCACCGGAAACGTCCCGGGTGATCGACGGGTTGTCAGACTTGCGCGAGATCTTGTCGATCTCGTCGATGTAGACAATGCCCATCTGGGCTTTTTCCACGTCGTAATCGCACTTCTGCAACAGCTTCTGAATGATGTTCTCGACATCTTCACCCACGTAACCCGCCTCGGTGAGGGTGGTTGCATCGGCGATGGTGAACGGAACGTTCAGCAAGCGGGCCAGTGTTTCGGCAAGCAGGGTTTTACCCGAGCCTGTCGGGCCGATCAGCAAGATGTTGCTTTTGCCAAGTTCGACGTCGTCATTCTTTTTGTCGCGCTGGTTCAGACGCTTGTAGTGGTTGTACACCGCTACGGCCAGAACCTTTTTCGCACGCTCCTGACCAATCACGTACTGATCAAGGATGCCGCTGATTTCTTTAGGCGAAGGCAATTTATGCGCGCTGCTTTCGGCCTGGGCTTCCTGCACCTCCTCTCGGATGATGTCATTGCACAGGTCGACGCACTCGTCGCAGATAAAGACCGAGGGGCCGGCAATCAATTTGCGTACTTCATGCTGGCTTTTGCCACAGAAGGAGCAATAGAGCAGCTTGCCGTTGTCCTCGCCGTTGCGGGTGTCAGTCATTCGTTCGATCCAAATCCGATAGGCTTGCAACACAAGATGAAGGCTATTGCGGGCTTTTTCAAGCCCGCCGGTGATCGGACCAGCCGACCCACCCTATTTTGAGCTGCTTAATTTAAGCGGGGCGCTGGTTGATCACTTCATCGATCAACCCGTACTCACGCGCGGCTTCTGCACTCATGAAGTTATCGCGGTTGGTATCGCGCTCGATTTCTTCAAGTGTGTGGCCGCTGTGCTTGGCCATCAGCGTGTTGAGACGCTCACGAATGAAGAGAATTTCCTTGGCATGGATTTCGATATCCGAAGCCTGGCCTTGGAAACCGCCCAGTGGCTGGTGAATCATCACGCGCGAATTCGGCAGGCAATAACGCTTGCCGGCGGCACCGGCCGTCAAAAGGAAGGCGCCCATGCTGCAGGCCTGACCAATACAGGTGGTCGATACATTGGGTTTGATGAACTGCATGGTGTCATAGATCGACATGCCCGCTGTCACCGAACCGCCCGGGGAGTTGATATAGAGATGGATGTCCTTGTCCGGGTTTTCCGCTTCAAGGAACAGCAATTGCGCACAAATCAGGTTGGCCATGTAGTCCTCTACCGGGCCAACCAGAAAAATCACTCGTTCCTTGAGAAGGCGCGAGTAGATGTCATAGGCGCGCTCGCCACGAGCAGACTGCTCGACAACCATCGGGACCAGGCCGCCAGCGGCCTGGATATCAGAGTTCTGCTGAATATACGAATTACGGAACATGCTCTGCAGTCACTCCCAAATAGTTATGTCTTGAATACGCATAAGCCAGCACGAAGGCTGGCTTATGGTGTGTGCTTCTTACCGCAAAAACGATCAGTCGGCTTGTGGAGCTTCTACCGGCTTGACTGCTTCTTCGTAAGAGACCGATTTGTCGGTCACGCTAGCTTTCTGCAGAACAGTATCCACAACTTGTTCTTCCAGCACAACCGAACGAACTTCGTTCAGTTGCTGGTCGTTCTTGTAGTACCAGGACACAACCTGCTCAGGCTCTTGGTAGGCCGAAGCCATTTCCTGAATCATTTCACGAACGCGGGCTTCGTCAGGCTTGAGGTCGAATTGCTTGACCACTTCAGCCACGATCAGACCCAGAACAACACGGCGCTTGGCTTGTTCTTCGAACAGCTCGGCCGGCAGTTGGTCAGGCTTGATGTTGCCGCCGAACTGCTGAACAGCCTGCACGCGCAGACGGTCAACTTCGTTGGACAGCAGCGCCTTAGGCACTTCGATCGGGTTGGTGGCCAGCAGACCGTCCATTACCTGATTCTTGACCTTGGATTTGATCGCCTGACGCAGTTCACGCTCCATGTTCTTGCGAACTTCGGTGCGGAAGCCTTCCAGGCCCGTTTCCTTGATGCCGAATTGAGCGAAGAATTCTTCGTTCAGTTCTGGCAGTTTCGGCTCGGAAACAGTGTTCACGGTCACGGTGAACTCAGCGGTTTTACCAGCCAGGTCGAGGTTCTGATAGTCCTCTGGGAAGGTCAGGTTCAGCACGCGCTCTTCGCCGGCTTTAGCGCCGACCAGGCCGTCTTCGAAACCAGGGATCATGCGGCCGGAACCCAGCACCAGCTGAGTACCCTTGGCAGAACCGCCAGCGAACACTTCACCGTCAACCTTGCCAACGAAATCGATGTTCAGTTGGTCTTCGTTCTGAGCGGCGCGCTCAGCCACTTCGAAACGGGTGTTCTGCTTGCGCAGCACGTCCAGCATCTTGTCCAGATCGGCGTCAGCCACGTCAGCGCTCAGGCGCTCTACGGTGATGCCGTCGAAGCCAGCAACGGTGAACTCAGGGAACACTTCGAAAACTGCAACGTATTCCAGATCTTTGCCAGCTTCCATCGATTTAGGCTCGATCGAAGGAGCGCCAGCCGGGTTCAGCTTTTGCTCGACAACAGCTTCGTAGAACGAAGACTGGATCACGTCGCCTACAGCTTCCTGACGCGCATCAGCACCGAAACGGCGCTTGATTTCGCTCATTGGCACTTTGCCTGGACGGAAGCCAGCAATCTTGGCCTTTTGGGCAGTCTGCTGCAGACGCTTGTTGACCTGAGTCTCGATGCGCTCAGCCGGCACGGTGATGCTCATGCGGCGCTCAAGAGCAGAAGTATTTTCAACAGAAACTTGCATGGATATTCCTCGTTGCACAGACGTTAGCCGGCCGTTTCCGACCCCAGAATCAAGGGCATGCATTCTAGTGGGTCAAACTCAAGAAGTCACCCTACTGAAAACGGGTAAAAAAGCAGCAGGCAATTTATAGGCGGGGACAAACGGTTGTGCCTCGCCCTGTTAGCAAATACAGCCAGTCACGCCAGGGCTCTGCACCAATCCTTCTATATATAGAAGAAGTTGCCAATCATCTCCCTGACAGCCGGTCTTGCGAGCAAGCCGGCGGGCGGCGCGGCATCATCGAGAAACATAAATACGACGAAACACCCCACCCCTGCGACCCAGGACATGCAGCCGCTTGACACTCGAACCGCTAAAACAAAAAAGGCGCCAGACTGTTAATCTGGCGCCTTTTGAAATATGGGGTGGACGAAGGGGATCGAACCCTCGACAACGGGAGTCACAATCCCGTGCTCTACCAACTGAGCTACGCCCACCATATTGCCTTGCAAAGAAGCCAATCAACTCCCTTGCTGCGCCCCAACCAGGCCAACCGGCTTGAGTGAAGCTTTATTTGGTGCGGATGAAGAGACTCGAACTCTTACACCTTGCGGCGCTGGAACCTAAATCCAGTGTGTCTACCAATTCCACCACATCCGCGTTTGAAGCTGTTAAAGCAAAGGCGCCAGACTGTTAATCTGGCGCCTTTTGAAATATGGGGTGGACGAAGGGGATCGAACCCTCGACAACGGGAGTCACAATCCCGTGCTCTACCAACTGAGCTACGCCCACCATATCGCGCTACTTGTGCCAAAGCTGCCTAATGGCGCACCCGGCAGGACTCGAACCTGCGACCATCCGCTTAGAAGGCGGATGCTCTATCCAGCTGAGCTACGGGCGCCTTATTAATCTGTACTCTTGGAGGACTACAAACTAAGAGCTTTCCAGTCTCGCAGAACCGTAATTCCGCTTGACCTTCTCATCCAGTGCTAGGCTGTGCCCGACAAGTGCGACGAATAGTATAGAGCGCCCCGAAGGCCGTCAAATGCTTTTTATAAAAAATTCATTTAATTAAAGGGCTTAGAGGAATTTGCAGACCAAGCGCCTTTGCCCTCACCTCATGACATGCGAGAATGCGTTCTCTTTTTTTCCCCTCTCGATGGTTAATCACGCGCAATGACTGCACAACTAATCGACGGCAAATCGATCGCCGCCAGCCTGCGCCAGCAGATCGCCAAACGAGTCACCGAGCGTCGCGAGCAAGGCCTGCGCACCCCGGGCCTCGCGGTGATCCTGGTCGGCAGCGATCCCGCCTCTCAGGTTTATGTCTCGCACAAGCGTAAAGACTGTGAAGAGGTCGGCTTCATTTCCCAAGCCTACGACCTGCCTTCCGAAACCACTCAAGAAGCACTGACCGACCTGATCAATCGCCTGAACGACGATCCGGCAATTGACGGCGTTCTGCTTCAGCTTCCTTTGCCTGAGCACCTGGATGCCTCCAAATTGCTGGAGCGCATTCGTCCAGATAAAGACGTCGACGGCTTCCATCCTTATAACGTCGGCCGCCTGGCCCAGCGCATCCCGTTGCTGCGTCCGTGCACCCCCAAAGGCATCATGACCTTGCTGGAAAGCACCGGTGTCGACCTTTACGGGATGGACGCGGTGGTCGTCGGAGCCTCCAACATCGTTGGCCGTCCGATGGCGATGGAATTGCTGCTCGCCGGTTGCACCGTGACCGTCACCCACCGCTTCACCAAGGATCTGGCCGGCCACGTCGGCCGTGCCGACCTGGTTGTCGTCGCCGCCGGCAAACCGGGCCTGGTCAAAGGTGAGTGGATCAAGGAAGGCGCGATCGTGATCGACGTCGGCATCAACCGCCAGGAAGACGGCAAACTGGTCGGTGACGTCATCTACGAAACCGCCCTGCCCCGCGCTGGCTGGATCACGCCGGTACCGGGCGGTGTCGGCCCGATGACGCGTGCCTGCCTGCTGGAAAACACGCTGTACGCGGCAGAAACACTGCACAGCTGAGTGCGCGCTTCGACATAAGCGATGAACAAAAGAACCCCGCCAATGGCGGGGTTCTTTTTGCCTGGGGTGAAAGATCGACCATCCGCCGGAAAATGACTTTTTTTTCACGTTTCCAAGGACTTTCACCTCCTCCTTGAACAACCATCGACAGTTATTCAGCCATACTCCAGAATGTCGCGCTTTTTACGAAATAACCCGTTACATAACGGCTTATCAACACCTTATGAGTCCGCCAGCGTGAAAATCCGTCTTTCCATCCTGAGCCTATTTTTTGTATTTACAGGGACGTTCATCACGCCAATCGCCAGCGCCGCGGAGACCACCGCAGCCCCCCGAGACACGAAACAACTCAAGCTCGCTTCCGGCAGCTCTTTGCTGCTGGATATGCAGACCAACAAAGTCATCTATGCCAGCAACCCCGATGTGGTTGTCCCTATCGCCTCGGTCAGCAAATTGATGACCGGTCTGGTTGTGGTCGAAGCCAGGCAGAACATGGACGAGTACATCAATATCAACATCAGCGACACGCCAGAAATGAAAGGCGTGTTTTCCCGGGTCAAACTCAAAAGCGAATTGCCGCGCAGGGAAATGCTGCTGATCGCCCTGATGTCCTCGGAAAACCGTGCAGCGGCGAGCCTGGCTCATCACTATCCGGGTGGCTACGTCGCATTCATTGCCGCGATGAACGCCAAGGCAAAGGCGCTGGGCATGACCAGCACCCACTTCGTCGAGCCGACGGGCCTCTCCCCGCGTAACGTCTCTACTGCCCGCGACCTGAGCAAATTGCTGATCGCCGCACACAAATACCCGTTATTGACCGAGTTGAGCACCACCAAGGAAAAAACCGTCACGTTCCGCAAACCCAACTACAGCCTGGGTTTCCGTAACACCGACCATTTGGTCCGCAAGCCAAACTGGGACATCAAACTGACCAAAACCGGGTTCACCAACGAAGCCGGTCACTGCCTGGTGTTGGTGACCAGCATGGGCAATCGCCAGGTGGCGCTGGTGATTCTCGACGCCTTCGGCAAGTACACGCATTTTGCCGATGCCGCCCGCATCCGCAGCTGGGTGGAAACCGGCAAAGGCGCAGACGTGCCGTCGGTAGCCTTGCAGTACAAGTCGGACAAGAACCTCAAGCACCGCCAGAGCGGTGTGGTTGAAGCCTCGAAATAAGTCAGCGACAGAAAAAACAAAGCCCCGATCATTCGGGGCTTTTTTTCGTCTGGCGTTAATCGTTGGGCAGCGGCATCTGATCGTCATCCGGAATGCCATCCCCGGCGCTTGGATCTTTCATGCCATGGGGATGCTCCGTCGGGACCACCATCGGACGGGCCAACGGATCCCTTAAGGGATCGTTCGGATCCATCACCGGATCAACACCCTCTTCAGGGGTCGTTGGAACACTGTCCGGACGTTTGTCGTTGAAACTCGAATCAGTAGACATACGCACCTCACCAAGGGTTAGGGTTTCAGATCAGCGAGTGGGTCGTAAGGCTTCGCCGGAGCCTTGGGATTGTCGCCCGGCTTTACATCCCTCGGCGCCTTGGCGGGGCCGATGGGATCGACCTGAGGATCGGCGAGGTCCGGCGAATCGGGGTCGAATCCCAATTCGTCACCCGAAGAATGTTCGGATGAATGCGGGCCGTCGGGGGTATTGGAATGTGCCATGGGGCGCCTCCTAGGATCTGGCCCGGAGAAACCGGGTCTTGTCCTTTAGAGGCCAGGCATGCCCGACAGTGCCGGGCACATGACGAACGGAAACTTATTGTGCGGTCAACGCCTTCTTCGCGCGGGCAGCGGCCTGTTCCTGACCGGCCTGGCCAAGATCGCTCGCCGCCTTCAGCCAGCGCTGTTGATCAACGTTGGCAGGGATCTGATTGGGTTTCTGAATCAATACGGCCCAGCCGCCGGCATCCTTGAAAGAGGACTCAAACGAACTGAAGCTCATCAAATTCCGGCGATTCATCCCGGCACGCAGCAACACCGTCTGCTTCTGGCGATTGTATCCGGCGAGAATGGCGTAACGCGGCTCAGCCCAGAGCGCCGAGCCTTCAGTGAAGCGCACCATCACCGGATAACCGGCCGCGACCTGGGTCAACAGCGCCGGCAAATGGGCGTCGAGGGGATACACCACCATCCCGTACTCACGCGCCAGGTTTTGCATATTCTGTTGCAGTTGTGCTTCGGCGCCGGGCAAGTGCAGGGGTTTTTGCAGCAACCCGGGCGTAATCACGATGCCCTGCTGTGCCAGCATGCTGGCCAATACCTGTGGTCCGCTCTGATAGTCCTGGCCACGGTAGAACGTGCCGCTGAGTTCTACCCGCTCGGGCAACCGCTTGATCTCCGGCGCCACAGTCCCCGCGCATCCGGCCAAACCTGCAACGCAGCCGACAATCAGCGCCGCCGCTCGAATTCGAGAAAATACCCGCACGATCATCACTCTCTTGTTCAGACGCCAGTTAATACGCTCCCGGCTTGGCCGTCGATCATAGGACGCCACGCGGTGGCGGTATAGCCTTAACCTACAGTTGAGTGCATTCGATAGAGCGAACTGGTTGATGACAGCCGACCTTTGGTCAATAGCCTGAAACACAGCAGCGACTAGACTGTCATTTGCAAAGAGTGTGTGCCCGATGCAGGGCAAAGAGGAGGCACTGATGAGCCTGACAATGACAATCGTGATGTTGATTTCCGGCTGGCTGGCCGTGGCCGCCGCCATGCTGTGGGGCGTTTTGCGGATTACCCGTCGGCACCATCACCACCCCGTTCAATCGGCGCCTTTGGCGAAGACCGATAAACCACCGGTCCACCACGCGACCGCGCACTGATCCTTCGGATTCGCCAACAAAAACGGCCGCCTGGGCTCTTTCGAGCGCAGGCGGCCGTTTCGTTTTTCCGCGGGTTAAGCTTCAGCCGCTATTTTCTTCTGCTTGGCCCGACGCGACATCATGTTCAAGCCCTCGATGGTCGCCGAGAAAGCCATGGCCGCATAGACGTAGCCTTTAGGCACGTGAGCCCCGAAACCTTCAGCGATCAGCGTCATACCGATCATGATCAGGAAGCCCAGCGCCAGCATCACCACGGTCGGGTTGTCGTTGATGAACTTAGCCAGAGGATCAGCCGCCAGCAACATCACCAGCACCGACACCACTACGGCGATGATCATGATCGGCAAATGCTCGGTCATGCCCACAGCGGTAATGATGCTGTCGATGGAAAACACCATGTCCAGCATCAGGATCTGACCGATCGCGGCAGCAAAGCCCAGGGTCACGGTCGAGGTCGCCGACATCGGATCATCCGGGGCCGGGTCCATGCTGTGATGGATCTCGGTAGTCGCCTTCCACAACAGGAACAGGCCACCGGCGATCAGGATCATGTCCTTCCAGGAGAACGCATGGCCGAGAATATCGATCACAGGCTCGGTCAACTGGACGATGAACGCGATAGTGCTCAGCAGGCCCAGTCGCAGAATCAGCGCCATGCCGATACCGATGCGGCGTGCTTTCTGCCGATGCTGCTCGGGCAGCTTGTTGGTCAGGATCGAGATGAAGATCAGGTTATCGATGCCGAGCACGATCTCCATGACGATCAACGTGGCCAGGGCGACCCAGGCGGTGGGGCTTGCAGCAAGTTCTAAAAGGTATTCCATGGGTCAGTCCTGACTCGTTGTAGACGGTTTAGATTTCCTGGGACGAAGATTCGGTTTTGCGCTGGTCTTCGGCCGATGGTTCTTTCTTGCTGATCAGGCCGCCGGTGGCATCACTGATCGCTTGTTCGGCGGCTTTGTGGGTGTCGTCGATCGCCTGTTTGGCGGTTTCGGCAGCCTTGCCCATCAATTGCTGCGCGCTTTTCTCGGCCTGGTCGCAACCGGCCAATACCAGTAAAGACGCAATCAACAGTGCCGTGGTTTTAAGCTTCATGATGCTTTCCTCGATAGAACAAAACGGGCCGAAACGATGGCCCGTTGATAGCGAGGCATTCTAGGGAGGCAAACACTTCAGGAAAATTCGTATTTTTAGCGGTTATACTTCGATTTTCACGAACTGTAGGCCGTCATGCTCAACTATCGGCAATTGCATTACTTCTGGGTGGTGGCCAAGACCGGCAGCATCGTGCGCGCCTGCGAGCAGCTGAACCTGACGCCCCAGACCATCAGCGGGCAGATTTCCCTGCTCGAACAAACCTATGGCATCGAGCTGTTCAGGCGGGTCGGTCGCCAGCTTGAGCTGACGGAGGCCGGGCGTCAGACCCTGCCCTACGCCGAGCAAATGTTTCAGCTGGGCGGCGAACTGGAGTTGATGCTGCGGGCGCAACCCAATGAACAGCAGATCCTGTTTCGGGTGGGCGTCGCCGATGTGGTGCCCAAATCCATCGTCTATCGCCTGATCGCACCGACCATGGAGTTGAGTGAACCGCTGCGCATCACCTGCCGCGAAGACAAACTGGAACGGCTGCTCGCCGACCTGGCGATCCAGCGGCTGGACCTGGTGATTTCCGACAGCCCGATGCCCTCGCACCTGGACATCAAGGGTTACAGCCAGAAACTCGGTGAATGCGGGATCAGCTTCTTCGCCACCGCCGAGCTGGCAGCACAGTACGGTCAGGATTTCCCACGCAGCCTGCACGGCGCACCACTGCTGATTCCCGGGCCGGAAACCGTGGTGCGCAGTCGCTTGCAGCGCTGGTTTGCCGAGCAGCAAATCCAGCCGCGCATTGTCGGCGAGTTCGATGACAGCGCGCTGATGCAGGCTTTCGGTCAATCGGGCAGCGGGATTTTCATCGGCCCGAGCGTGATTGCCGACGAAGTGAAACGCCAATACGGCGTGGAGTTGATTGGCCAGACCGACGCTGTGACGGAGTCGTTCTACGCCATTTCCGTGGAACGCAAGGTCAAGCACCCCGGCATCGTGGCGATTACCGAAGGTGCCCGACGCGAGCTGTTTACCGAGCTGTGAAGGTCAGGCGCAGATTTCCCGAGGTTTCATGGTCATCAGCGCCATGGCCAGGAGAATCGAAACCAGGATAAACGCGGCAGCCGCAAAACCCAGCCCGCCCAGGCCGACGCTGTCGATCACCCGTCCGCCGACCATCGCACCCAGGCCGATCCCGAGGTTGGCCCCGGCGATGTTCAGCGACGCGGCAAAGGCCGGTGCCTCGGGCGCGGCCTTCATCAATCGCACATGACTGACCAGGAACAACGCCGCCTGAGTCACGCCCCAGATGCCCATCGCCGCCGCCAGACCGAGCGGCGAATGAATGTTCGGTACCAACGCCACCATGCCGGCGATCATGAACGTGCAGAATATCATCGAAGCCATCAACGGATGACGATCCACCGCGCGACCACCCAACGAGTTGCCGATCAGACCGACCGCGCCGAAGCCCATCAGGCACCAGCCGACCACCGTACCGTTGAAACCGGCGAGGCGCTCAAGGATGTCTGCCAGGTAGGTGTAAGCGGTAAACATGCCGCTGAACACCAGGATCGACAGGAGCACATGGCCCAGCATCAACGGGCTGCGCAAGATCTTGAACTGCGAACGGAAGCTCACCTGATGCTGATGCAGGTCGGTTTTCGGCAGGTAGATAAACAGCAGCAACGCCTTGGCAAAGGCGATCACCGCCAGAATGCCGAAGGCACTGCGCCAGCCGAACGCATCGGAAATCAACGTGCCCACCGGAATGCCGAACACCGTGGCACAGACAATGCCGAAACCGATTTTGGCAATTGCCCGCCCGGCGTAATCCGGCCCGACGATGTCCACGGCGGTTTCACTGGCCAGCGCCCAGAACACCGGCAACCCCAACGCGGGGATCAAGCGGGCGATGGCCATCACCCAGATGTTCGGCGCAAACGCCGCGAGGGTGTTGGCCAGGCCGAACATGATCAGCACCGAGATGAACAGCTTGCGCCGCTCGAACCTGGCGAAATACGCGGTCAGGAACGGCCCGAACGCGGCGACGGTAAAGGCGAACAGGGTCACGAGCAAACCTGCTTGGGGGATGCTGACTTCAAGGTCTCGGGCAATCGCCGGCAACAGGCCGACGATGACGAATTCCGTGGTCAGCACGGTAAAACCGGCGGCCGACAACAGAAGGATGGGCAACAGCATGCAGAACTCCAGAAAACGACGACACCAGCGATAACCCGAAGGCCCACTGGCATGACTTGAAAATGAGGATGCGCAATCTTAACAGAGTGTTTCCGATCAGGGTTGCACGAACCTGCCGATCTCGTTGAACGTGCGGGCGGCAGATCGTCACAGGTCTGAAGGATCAAGACCACGCTGTGATAAAGTCCGCGCCCTGCGATACGTACACCTTGTTCATCGGCCATTCACTGGCATTGATGTCGCGACACCCCCGCACCTAATAATCAGAGATGCCGTTTTATGACTGCTTCATCCCCTTCGCTATTGCAACGCTTGAAACGCTTGAGCCTGGTCTCGCAAATCGTCATCGGCCTGATCGCCGGGATTGCCCTGGCGCTGATCGCGCCTGAGGTGGCGAAATCCACGGCATTCATCGGCAAGGTCTTCGTTTCGGCACTCAAAGCCGTCGCGCCGATTCTGGTGTTCGTGCTGGTGATGGCGTCGATCGCCAACCATAAGCACGGCCAGGAAACCCACATCCGGCCGATTCTGTTTTTGTACTTGCTGGGGACGTTTGCCGCCTCGGTTGTCGCGGTGGTTGCCAGCATGATGTTCCCGTCCAGTCTGGTGCTGTCCAGTCATGACGTCGCCGTGACTGCGCCGGGCGGCATCAGCGAAGTGCTGCAAAGTCTGCTGCTCAGTGTGGTCGACAACCCGGTCAGTGCGCTGATGAACGCCAACTTCATCGGCATTCTGGCCTGGGCGATCGGCATGGGCGTTGCGATTCGCCATGCCGGTGACACCACTCGCGAAGTGCTCGGCGACCTGTCCAATGGCGTGACCCTGATCGTGCGCCTGGTGATTCGTTTCGCACCGCTGGGGATCTTCGGCCTGGTCGCGTCGACCTTGGCCACGTCTGGCTTCGGGGCGTTGATCGGCTACGTGCATCTGCTGGCCGTGCTGCTGGGCTGCATGTTGTTTGTCGCGCTGGTGATGAATCCACTGATCGTGTTCTGGAAACTGCGCCGCAACCCGTATCCTCTGGTGCTGATGTGCTTGCGAGAAAGCGGCATCACCGCGTTCTTTACCCGCAGCTCGGCGGCGAACATTCCGGTCAACCTGGAATTGAGCAAGCGCCTGGGCCTGCATGAAGACACTTACTCGGTATCGATCCCGCTGGGTGCCACCATCAACATGGCCGGCGCGGCGATTACCATCACCGTGCTGACCCTGGCGGCCGTGCATACCCTGGGCATCGCCGTGGATATCCCGACAGCCATTCTGCTCAGTTTGGTGGCGGCGATCTGTGCGTGTGGTGCTTCGGGCGTGGCCGGTGGTTCGTTGTTGCTGATCCCGCTGGCGTGCAGCCTGTTTGGCATTCCGAGTGAAATCGCCATGCAGGTGGTAGCGGTGGGTTTCATTATTGGTGTGTTGCAGGATTCTGCGGAGACGGCGCTGAACTCCTCCACTGACGTGCTGTTCACCGCCGCGGCTTGCCTGGGTGAAGAAGCAAAAGCCGAACGCCTGGCCTGACACCGCCCCTTGTAGGAGCCAGGCTTGCCGGCGAAGGCGATCTCAATGACGCCTTCGCCTGGCCTGGCTCCTACAGGTTTGGCGTGAGCCGCCAAGCGCACAAAAAAGCCCGCCAAGGCTTGTACCTTGGCGGGCTTTTTTGTGCGCGGGTGGTTTAGAACGCGCCCATGTAATCGCGCTTGCCCACTTCCACACCGTTGTGACGCAGCAGTGCGTAAGCGGTGGTGACGTGGAAGAAGAACTGCGGCAGGCCGTAGGTCAGCAGGTAAGCCTGGCCACTGAAGCGCTTCTCTTTCGGCGTGCCTGGACGCGTCACGATCTCGATGCCTTCCTTGCCGTCGATCTGCTCTGGCTTGATCTCGCCGATGTAGGCCAGAACCTTGGTGATCAGGGCTTGCAGTTCAGCGAAGGTGGTTTCGGTGTCGTCGTACTTCGGCACTTCGATCTCGGCCAGGCGCGAGGACACGCCTTTGGCGAAATCAACGGCGATCTGCACCTGACGCACCAGCGGGAACATGTCCGGGTACAGGCGGGCTTGCAGGAATGCGTTCGGGTCGATGTTCTTGGCGGTGGCGTGGGCTTCGGCCTTGTTCAGAACGTCGCTCAGGGCGTTGAGCATTTGTTTGAAAACAGGAACGGAAGCGGCATACAGGGAAATAGTCATGACAGTCTCGTGTGGTGACAGGAGGAAAACGTGGGCCGATTATAGCCATGCCCGCCCCTCCTGCGGCTTGTCTTTTATCCAGCAAGGATTAGGCTAGACGGCTTCGACTGCATGCTTCGATTGCATAGGGAAAAGCGCGATGAGCACTGAGCAAGAAACTACCTTCGACGAGCCGCGCCTCAACAGCACGGAAATCCGCATCCTGGGCTCGTTGATCGAGAAGCAGGCCACCAGCCCGGAAACCTATCCGCTGACCCTCAATGCGCTGGTGATTGCCTGCAACCAGAAAACCAGTCGCGAACCGGTGATGAACCTCACTCAGGGTCAGGTCGGCCAGAGCCTGCGCGCCCTTGAAGGCCGCGGGTTTACCAAACTGGTGATGGGCAGCCGTGCCGATCGCTGGGAACATAAGGTCGACAAGGCGCTGGAACTGGTGCCGGCCCAGGTGATTCTGACGGGGCTGTTGTTTTTGCGCGGTCCGCAGACGGTCAATGAACTGCTGACCCGCAGCGCACGCATGCATGAGTTTGAAGATGCCGAGCAGGTTGTGCATCAACTGGAACGTCTGATTGCTCGCGGATTGGCACTGCTGATTCCGCGTCAGGCCGGCCAGCGGGAAGACCGCTATATGCATGCGCTGGGGGATCCGGCGGATATCGAAGTCATCCTCGCCGCCCGGCAAAACCCGGCCGAACGCAGTGCCGGTAGCGGTGTGTCGGTTGAACGAATCGAAGAGCTCGAAGCGCGGATTGCCGCACTCGAAGAGCGCCTGGCGCGCCTCGAATAACCAACGTTGTGATTTGTAGGAGCTTGCCCGCGAAAGCGATTCAACATTATCGTCGAACTGAAAATCGCCTTCGCGGGCAAGCCTCGCGCCTACTAAAGGGAGTGCTACTCGCCGTCCCAGTAATCCACGCCATCGCCCGGCCGGGCGATGGCGACGAAGCCTGAGGGATTACCTTCGGCGTCGACCTTGAAGTGGTCCATCACCACGTATTTGCCGGAATCCGGGTACTCGCAAATCTCCGGCGATTGCTGGGTGCTGACCGCCAGGTAGCGCAGTTCGCCCTTGCTGGTGTTGATGATCTGGTGCGCCGCTTCAAGACCGCCCGGCGGGCAGGCGATCACGTCGCCAGCGCGGATCGGAAACCGTTCGGCACCGAGGCGCACCTCCCCTTCCCCGGCCACGACGTAAAACATCTCCTCGTTGACCCGATGACTGTGAAACGGGCTGCCACGCATGCCTGGTTCCAACACGTATAACCGATAACCGAGCTTTTGCGACCCCAACTGCTGGCCGACACGGGCCATTCTTTGCTGGTAGCGGCCAGCGGTATCACCGGTGGGCGCCAGGGCTTCGGGCAACGGTTCGAGTTCGACCTGATTCAGGTTGAGAATGGGGGGATGCATGGGAACCTCGGGCACGGTTTGTTGGTTGGGGCGGCAAGTCTTTGCTGGCGGGGAGTATAGGCGGCAGATGCACTTGAGAGACCGAGTTGCGCCCATCGCGAGCAGGCTCGCTCCCACAGGGTTTTCTGTCGGACACAAAAAATGTGTACGACGCCAATCCACTGTGGGAGATTCTATGTTTGGGGGGAACACCCAAACATAGAATTTGGCTTGTATTCGGTTTGGTTTTTCATCAGGGCAAACATCACTCTGGCC